>DASWCU010000021.1:0-25978 GCA_036389935.1 Candidatus Limnocylindria bacterium | reverse complement strand
ACCTGCTCCGCCGTGACGTGCTCGATCTGTCCGGGGATGCCGGTCGCCATGTCGGTCACCGTCGCGATCGCGAGGATGCGCATCCCGAGGTGGCGGGCCGCGATGACCTCGGGCACCGTGCTCATGCCCACCGCGTCGGCGCCGAGCCCGCGGAGCATCCGCAGCTCGGCCGGGGTCTCGAAGTTCGGCCCCGGGACCGCGACGTACACACCCTCGCGTACGTCCGGATCGACGGACCGGGCGATCGAGCGCAGCTCATCGGTGTACGTGCCGACCATGTCCGGAAAGCGCGGACCGAGCCGCTCATCGTTCGGCCCGCGGAGCGGGTTCCCCGGCATGAAGTTGATGTGATCGCTCAGGACCATCAGGTCCCCGGCCTGGAAATCGGGGTTCAGGCCGCCGCACGCGTTCGTGAGGATGAGCGTCTCGATGCCCCAGGCCTTGAAGGCGCGGACCGGGAAGGCGACCGCCGCCATGTCATAGCCCTCGTAGTAGTGGAGACGGCCGCGCATGATCGCGACGTCCTTTCCCGCGAGCTCGCCCACGACGAGCTCGCCGGCGTGACCGGGCGCCGTGCTCCGTTCCCAGCCCGGGATGTCGGCGTACGCGATCCGGGTGGCGTCGCGCACCGCATCGGCCAGCGCGCCCAGACCCGAACCGAGGATGATCGCGACGATCGGCTTCCGCGCGGTGCGCGCCCGGATGGCGGCGACCGCGGGAGCTGTGTCCGCCACTACGCCTCGCCGCCTTCCTTCAGGATCTTCTGCCGGAGGAGGGTAAGGAACGGTCGCATCGACCGCGTGCGGACGAACCGCGCCACGCTCGGCGCGCGCCGGACCTGGATGCGGTCGCCGGCGTGGAGGTCGTGCTCCTCCTGCCCGTCGAGCGAGAGCCGAGCCGGCTCGTCGAGGACCTCGAGCGAGATCGTCTGATCGACGTCGAGCACGACGGCGTTCGGAAAGGACAGGTGCGGTGCGATCGGCACGATCATGATCGCGCGGGACGACGGCAGGATCAGCGGCCCGCCGACCGAGAACCCGTACGCCGTGCTGCCCGTCGCGGTCGCGACGATGAGCCCGTCGCTCCAGTAGACGGTGAACGGATCGCCGTCGACGCGCACGTCGATGTGGATCGCGCGAACGAGCGCGCCGCGCGCGACGACGACGTCGTTGAGCGCGAGCACGTCGAGCTCGGGGAGCTGCGCACGGGTCACGCGCGCATGGAGCAGCGTCCGCTCCTCGCAGCTCCACTGGCCGGATCCGACCTCGGTGACGATCCCGTCGAGCTCGTCGATCGGCCCCGCCGTGAGGAAACCGAGATGTCCGAGGTTCAAGCCGAGCAGCGGGATGCCGAGCGGCGCCAGCGCCCGAGCGGCACGCAGCATCGTGCCGTCGCCCCCGAACACGCAGGCGATCTCCACCCCTTCGACGCGTCGGGCGAGGTCCGGCGCATCGAGCCCGACCTCGACGACCTCGTGTCCACGCGAACGCACCCGGCCTGCCGCATCGCGCGCCGCCGCGAGCGCATCCGGCCGATCGGGACGAACGGCGATCGCGAATCTCACTCCGCCGCCTCGGCCGCGCGCTCGCGGATCCGCCCCGGGGTCAGGCCCGCGTCGCCGTGGCGGCAGTGGACGAAGATCTCGCGGTTCCCGTCACGACCGGCGAGATGCGACGCGGCGATCCCGACGGCCGGAAGGCCGAGCGCGGCGAACCCCTCGCAGACCGCGACGACCGCCTCGGCGCGCGCGCGGGGATCCCGGACGATCCCGCCGCGCCCGACCGCCTCCCGGCCCGCCTCGAACTGGGGCTTCACGAGCGCCACGACGTCGCCGCCCGCTCGCAGGTGGGCGAAGGTGGGCGGGAGCGCCACGCGGAGCGAGATGAACGAGAGGTCGGCGACGATCAGGTCCACCGGTTCGGGCAGCGCGAAGCCCTCGCGCGCGTTGACACCCTCGCGCACGACCACGCGGGGATCGTTCCGCAGCGACCAGTCGAGCTGCCCCTTTCCGACATCGATCGCGTAGACGCGCTGCGCGCCGCGCTGCAACAGGCAGTCGGTGAAGCCGCCGGTCGAGGCGCCCACGTCGAGCGCGACACGACCCGAAACGTCGAGGGCGAAGTCGTCGAGCGCGCCGTCGAGCTTCTCGCCGCCGCGCGACACGAAGCGCGGTCCGGCGTCGACGCTGAGCGATGCGTTCTCGGCGACCGGTGCGGCGGCGCGATCGGCGACCTCGCCGTCGACGCGGACCGAGCCCGCGAGGATGAGCGCCCGCGCGCGCTCGCGGCTCGGAGCGACGCCGCGTTGCACGAGCAGCTGATCAAGCCGAACGCGCGCGGCCATCACCGGCGGAAGCCTATCCCTAGACTTCCGCGGATGCCGAAGCGGCTGCCGCGCTCGCGCACGCTCAAAGGAGATCCGAAGCTCGCGTACTACGAGTCAGCGAGCGGCGCCGCCGGGGAAGCGCCGATCGTCCTCGTCCACGGCGCGACGTTCCGGTCCGAGGACTGGGAGAACGTGTTCCCGCGGCTCGCGACGCGCTACCGCGTCGTCGCGTATGACGCCCGCGGTCACGGGAAGAGCGGTCGCGCCGGCTCGTACGCGCTGCGCGCCCTCGCGGAGGACCTGCGTCGGCTCATCGGCGCGCTCTCGCTCGCGCCCGCGATCGTGATCGGGCATTCGCTCGGCGGCTCGACCGCGCTCGCCGCGGCGGCGCTCGAGCCCGACGCGTTCAAAGCCGTCGTGCTCGAGGACCCGCTCATCGCCCAGTGGGACGCCGGATGGCGGCGCGACTACTACCGCGCGATCGCGGGCGCGCTCGGCTCACGCGAGGACCCCGCGGCCTTTCGTGGCGCGGTCGCGCGCTTGCCGCTGCCGGCCCCCGGGCCGCGCGGCGAGCGGACCGTCGGCGAGGTGCGCGGCTTCTATTCACCGGAGCGGCTCGCGACGTACTACCGGGACGTCGACCCGGCCTTCGTCGATGCCTTCGGTGCAGGCGATGACCCGGACGGCCGTGCGCTCCTCGCGGCCGCGGCACCGCCCTGTCCGGTGCTGCTGCTCGCGGCCGATCCGAAGCAGGGCAGCGCGCTCGGCGAGGGCGAGCCCGAGCAGCTCGTCTCGCGCTGGTCACCGAACGCGACGCTCGTCCGCTTCCCCGGTATCGGCCACCGCATCCACGGCCTGCGCCCGGAGCCGTTCCTCGAGGCGCTCGAGCCGTTCCTTCGTCGCGCTCGCGCCTGAGCGGAGGGACGACTGACAGGCGGCATGGAGATCGTCGCCCATCGGGGGATCCACGACTCGCTGCCCGAGAACAGCCTCGCGGCGTTCGAAGCCGCGATCGAGCTCGGCTCGGATGTGGTCGAGTTCGACGTCCGACTAACGCGCGACCGGGTGCCTGTCGTCATTCACTCTCTCGAGTGCGCGATCGCGCTCGACGGGCTGAACGGCTATCTCTTCGAGCACGATCTGAGCGAGCTGCGCGCCGTGAGGCTGAAGGGCTCCCCGCAAGGCCGGCCCCAGCAAATCTCGACATTGGCCGAGGTACTCGATGGGCTCGCCGGGCGGATCGGCATGGAGATCGAGATCAAGGATCCCAGCGTCGGGCTCGCGGAACAGGTCGCGAAGTCACTGGTGCCGCATCGCCGTCACTGGGACTCGATCGAGGTGACGTCATTCGAGCCCGCGATCCTCAGGGCTTTCTCCGCGGCGATCGGCCGTCGCGTGCCCGTGGATCTGCTCTTCCCTCGGTCGGAGAACTGGATGACCCTGCCGATCGTCACGTACCTCGCTTACGAGAAGGCTGGACTTGCTGGAGCCCGAGCCGTCCACCTGCATCCGGCGCAGCTGGACGCCACGGTGATCGATCATCTCCGGGCCGCGCATTTCGACGTCCACGCCTGGGATGTGAATGACCGGGAGACGTTCGATCGCGTTTCGCGCCTTGGCATCGTGCGCGTATCGACCGATAACGTCCCGCGACTGCTCAGCCCGCGCGATCCTGCCGGACCCGCGCCTTCGCAAGGACAGCCGCGATGAACGGACGCTTCGCGTCGCGGAAGCCGGCGATGTCGTCAACGAACAGCACCGCCAAAGCCTTCTTCAGGTCGCCGTACGCCGCGGCGATCTCACGGTGCCCGCGCAGATAGTCCCGGACCAGCACGAGCTCATCCCAGCGCGGGCTCGACCGCTCCATCAGGTGAACATGATGCGTCCAGGGGCCCGGCATCCCCTTCCGGAACAGCATCTCGCCCGGGAGCCAGCTCTCGTATTCGGCGATGTACGTGTATCCGAGTCGGCCGAGCGCATCGATGGAGACCGGTCGCGCCTCCGCGAGACCACGGACCCCAACCAGCACATCGATGATCGGTTTCGCGGCCAGTCCCGGCACGGCGGTGCTGCCGATGTGCTCGACGGCCGTCACGAGCGATCCGAGGGCGGCTACGACGCGAGCCCGTTCGTCCTCGTATTGCCGTGGCCAGGACGGGTCGTAGTCGCGGACGACGATCGGTCCACCGCCGTATCGCTCCACGGGACGCGAGGCTACCGGACCGTGATCGTCCAGCTCACCCCTTGGTCTTCGAGCCAGGTCGTGCCATCGACCACCGCGCGCACGCGCAGCTGATACGTGCCGGGCGCCGCGGGCGCGCGGACCTGGAACTGGAACCAGCCGGTCTCACCCGGACCGACGTAGTCGGTCGTCGTGGTCGCGATGCGGTTGAGCGCGATCCAGTGGTACGCGAGGTCCGGCCGGGCGACGTCGACCGGGTCGGCCGTCCCGAGGAAGGCCTGCTGCCCGGGGCTGCCGACATACCAGCCGCGGTACCCCGTGTTGCGCAGGGCCAGCACGAGCGTCGTCACCTGGCCCGGGGCGAGGGTCGGGTCCGGGCTCTGGCCGGCGTACGCGTCGTGGAAGCCGAGATCGAAGCTGGCCGCCGTGGCGCCGCGGTCGGCGAGCCCGCCGAAGTCCGCGTCCCAGTACCAGCCGTACGCCGAGCCCGCGCCGAACGCGCGGCCGAGGCCGACGGCGTGGTATTCGGGGTTCATCAGGACCGCGAGATGCGACGGGCTCTTGATCCACCCGTTGAGGACCTCTGCCGCGCTCGAGTAGCCGGCCGCGAGGTCCTCGCCGGTCCAGGTCTGGGCGGTCGGGTAGCCCGCGTCCGCCATGCGCTGGGTCGGTGAACGTCCATCGGCCGAGGTGTGCGAGAAGTAGTTGCGCGTGCTCATGTCCGTGGCCATCCACTTGGCGGCGACGGTCAGCGTGTCGGACGCGACGAGCGTCGGGAGCCCGTTCGCGGAGCGGAAGCCGTTGATCTGATCCAGGAGCGCCGATTCGCCCCCGTCGAGGGTCGCCCCGCGAGCGACATCGGCGCCCAGCGCGACGAACGTGCCGAAAATGAGCGCGAGGGTGCCCGCCCCGAGAGCGATCTTCCGCATTGGATCCTTCCCCTGCCTCTTCGACCGCTCCCCCGAGCGGCGTTCGAACTTGAGGCGAGGCTAGGGTCGGGACGGCGCGGCGACTCCCCCTCGAGGGGGGATACGTGGCCTATTGCGACCGTTTTGCCTGCGCGGCCAGGGCGTCGGCGAGCTTCGTGATCCGGAGATCGGCGGCATCGAGCCTGGTCGTGCACTCGCCGTAGAGTCGGAGGCCCTCCTCGTAGAGGGCGACCGCCGCGTCGAGGTCGAGCTTCGGGTCCTCGAGCCGGTCGGCGATGGACTCGAGCCGCTCGAGCGCCGCCTCGATGGAGCGTTCGGACTCAGGCTCGGCGATCGGACAGCTCCACGCCCTCGACGGCCACGCGGGCCGCACCATCACGCATGCGCAGCCGGGCCCGATCCCCCGCGGCCAGCGCCGCGGCATCCGAGCGGACGCGGCCGTCGGGGCCCTCGACGATCGCGTAGCCGCGCGAGAGCACTGAGAGCGGTGACAGCGCCGCGAGCCGCTGCCGAGCACTTGCGGCCCGGCGCCGTCGCTCCGGGATCGCCCGGGCGATCGCTCGATCGAGCGCCCGGCGGTGCTCGTCGAGCCGCTGCCGGAGGCCGGCGACGCGTGCCGCCGGCGCGCGCCGATCGATCAGCCGTCGGGCCGCGACCAGTCGCCGGCGTCGGTCGCCGAGCAGCTCTCGGATGCGCCCGTCGAGCCGCCGGCGCGCCTGCGCGGCGGCCGTCGCACGGACGCTCGCGTCGGGGACGACCAGCTCCGCCGCGACCGACGGCGTCGGCGCACGGAGATCGGCCGCGAGGTCGACGAGCGTGATGTCCGACTCGTGCCCCACTCCGCTGCACACCGGACGCGGAAAGCGTGAGACCGCGCGCACGAGCGCCTCGTCATTGAACGGCCAGAGATCCTCGGTCGCCCCACCGCCTCGTGCGACGATCACGACGTCGAGCGTACGCAGCTGCGCGAGCCCGTCGAGCGCCGCGATCATCGACTCGACGGCACCCTGGCCCTGCACCTGGGCCGCGGCGAAGACCAGCTCGACGCGCGGGTCACGCCGCGCCACGACCGTCCGCACGTCGTGCCAGGCCGCGCCGGTCGGGCTCGTCACGACGCCGATGCGCCGTGGCTGGGCGGGTAGCGCGCGCTTCCGCTCCTGGGCGAACAGCCCCTCGGCCTGCAGGCGCTTCCGCAACGCCTCGAGGCGGAGGTACGCGTCGCCCGCGCCGGCCGGCCGCACGTCGTCGCAGCGCAGTTGGTAGCTGCCGCCACGCAGATACACCTCGAGGGAGCCATGCACGAGGAGCCGCGCCCCGCTGCGCGGCGTGAGGGCGACGCCCGCGGCGGCGGTGGCGAAGAGCACGCAGCGGATCTGGGCGGTGTTGTCACGCAGCGTGAAGTACACATGGCCGGCGGCCGAGGACGTCGTCTCGGAGACCTCGCCCTCGACCCAGAGATCCTTGAACGCGTCGCCCTCCATGAGCCGTCGCGCGAGGAGGACGGTGAGGTCTCCGACCCGGAGGACGCGTTCGGGCGCGCCGATCAAGCGCGTTCGAGGTACTCCCCGGTCCGTGTGTCGACCTTGATCTTGTCGCCCTGGTTCACGAAGAGCGGCACGTTGACGGTGAGCCCGGTTTCGAGCGTGGCGGGCTTCGTCGCGCCGGTCGCCGTATCGCCCCGCAGGCCCACCTGGACATCGGTGACGCGCAGGACCACCGACGTGGGGATGTCGACGCCGATCGGATCCCCTTCGTACTCGTTGAGCGTGACGACCATCCCGTCGGTGAGGTAGTTGACGGCGTCGCCGAGCTGCGTGGTGTCGAGCGCGACCTGCTCGTACGAGGCGGTGTCCATGAAGTGGTAATGGTCGCCGTCCTGGTAGAGGTACTGCACGCTCCGGTGGTCCAGTCGCGCGCGCGCGAAGCGATCCCCCGCCTGAAAGGTCCGCTCGATGAGGTCGCCGCGGCGGACGTTGCGCAGCTTCATCCGCACCTGGGCGGACCCGCGGCCCATCTTGATGTGCTGGAACTCGACGATCTGGTACAGCGTGCCGTCGAGCTCGATCGTCATGCCGCGTTTGATCTCACCGGTACTGACTATCTGATCGCTTCGCGGACTCTTCTCGCTAGCTGCCGGCTTTCGCTCTGTCGAGCAGCCATTGCAGCGCGATCTCGTAGCCCGCGACCCCCTTTCCGATGACCTGATGCGCCGCGACGTCCGTCAGGTAGCTATGGTGCCGGAACGCCTCGCGCTTGCCGATGTCGCTGATGTGGACCTCGACGACCGGGAACGCGCATGCGGCGACGGCGTCGCGCAGCACGATCGACGTGTGGGCGAGCCCGCCGGGATTGATGATGGCACCATCGGCATCGGCCTGCTCCTGCAGGAAATCGATGAGCGCGCCTTCGTGGTTCGACTGGAAGTCCGCGATCGAGTGACCGTGGCCGGCCAGGTCGCGGATCCGTTGGACGATCTCGTGCAGCGTCGTCGTGCCGTAGATCTCGGGCTCACGGGAGCCGAGCGTGTTCAGGTTCGGGCCGTTCACAACGAGCAGCTTCATCCGCTCGCCACGAGTTTCGCCGCCGCCCGCAGGTCGGCGGCCGGGACGTCGGTGACCTCGCTGAACCGGCCGACGCTCCGCGGCAGGATCCACCGGACGCGGCCGGCGCGCACCTTCTTGTCCTGGCTGAGATGGCTCCACGTGCGCGCCGGGAGCCGAGCGCGCGATGGAAGCTCGCACCGGGCGAGCAGCGCCTCGAGCCGTTCGCGAAAGGCGCGCGGCGCGAGGGCCAACCGTTCGGCCAGCGCCGAGGCGAAGACCATCCCGATCGCCACGGCCTCGCCATGCGTCACGCGATAGCGGCTCGCCGCTTCGTACGCGTGGCCGAGCGTGTGGCCGAAGTTGAGGAGCTCGCGGAGCCCGGTCTCGCGCTCGTCGTCGGCGACCACGCCGGCCTTCACGCCCGCCGCGAGGGCGATGGCCGCGAGCGCCGGCCCGAGGTCACCGTCGAGGACCGCGCGCGCCGACCGCTCGAGCTGCGCGACCGCTTCGCGGTCCGCGAGGAACGCGCACTTCACGATCTCCGCGAGGGCCGAGCCGAGCTCGCGGCGGGGCAGCGTCGCGATGAGGGACGGGTCGGCGAGGACGACGGCCGGCTGGTGGAACGCCCCCGCGAGGTTCTTCCCGCGCGGCAGGTCGATCCCGGTCTTGCCGCCGATCGAGGAGTCGACCATCGCGAGCAGGGTCGTCGGCACCTGCGCGAGCCGGATGCCGCGCAGGTACGTGGCGGCGGCGAACCCGGCGAGGTCGCCGACTGTGCCCCCGCCCAGCGCGACGACCCCGCCGTCACGCCCGATCCCCGCGGCGCCGAGCTCGTCCCAGAGCGCCGCGAGCGATCGAACGCTCTTCGCCCGCTCGCCGCGCGGCACCCGCACCACGCGTGCCTCGATGCCGGCCGCGGCACACGATCGCTGGACACGGGGACCGTGCTTTCGCGCGGTGAGCGCGTCGGCCACGATCGCGACGCGTCCGGTCCAGCCCAGGTCGCTCAGGTGCTCGCCCGTGTGCTCCAGCAGCCCGGCCCGGATCAGGACCGGATACGGCTGCGCGGTCCGGACGTCGATCCGCAGGCCCCTCGCCGAGACGAGCCACGCGGCGATCGCGAGCGCGACCTCGTGGGGGGCGGCCCCGTCGACCCGGAACGCGGCGTCGACGTCCTCGTACACCTCCGCGCCCTCACGCAACACCCGCTGCGCGTGCTCGCGCGGCCCCACCGCGAGATGCGATCGCACCGCCATCGTGGCCGCGAGCCCGCGCGCCACCGTCGCGACGGATCCGGTGAGCCCGACGCGCAGGCCGAAGGCCGCCATGCGCCGGCGCGACGACTCGAGCAGGACCGCACCGCCGCCGGTCGAGACGACGATGAGCGCGTGCGTCGGCCGGAGCGCGTCGATCGCCTCCGCTTCGAGCGCGCGGAAGCGCAGCATTCCGTCGTCACGGATGATCGCCGCGCACGGCTTCGCGGCTCGCCGCTCGATCTCGTCGTCCAGATCGATCGCGCGGCCGCCGAGCGCTTCCGCGAGCAGCGGCGCGACGGTCGTCTTGCCGATCCCCGGCGGGCCGACGAGGAACAGATGCATCAGCGCTCGTCGATCGGCTTCAGGCGGTCGCGATAGCGATCGACGGCCGCGACGAGGTCATCCATCTGGTCCTCGCCGAACTTCGCGCAGAGCGCGTCGGCCAGGACGAGGGCGAGCATCGCCTCCGAGACGACACCCGCCGCGGGCACGATGCAGACGTCGCTCCGCTCGACGTGCGCCGGCGACGGCGCTCCGGTGCGCAGGTCGACCGACGCGAGCGGTCGCATCAGCGTCGAGATCGGCTTGAACGCGACCCGAACGACCACGTCCTCGCCGTTCGTCACGCCGCCCTCGAGCCCGCCGGCGCGATTGCGCGGCCGGCCGAAGCCCGATCCGCGCCGCTCGATGGGATCATGGACGACGCTCCCGCGATCGTGCGCCGCATCGAACGCGTCGGCGAACTCGACCCCCTTCGCCGACTGGATCGAGCACAGCGCTTGGGCGATCCGCCCGTCGAGCCGCCGATCCCACTGCGCGTACGAGCCGAGGCCCGGCACGACCGCTGAGGCGCGGACGGCCGTCACGCCGCCAAGCGTGTCCCCGGCGTCGCGCGCCGCGCTGATGGCCGCGACCATCTCCGCCGTCGCCCGCGCGTCGCCGCACCGCACCTCGCTCGCCTCGATCGCGGCACGATCGAAGTGGGGTGGCGCGGTCACCGTGCCGATCGAGATCGTCTCGCTCAGGACATCCGTACCGACGGTCCGGAGGATCGCTTTCGCGACGCCGCCCGCGGCGACGCGGGCCGCGGTCTCCCGCGCGCTCGCGCGCTCGATGACGTCGCGGACGTCGACGTGGCCGTACTTCAGCGCACCGGCGAGATCGGCGTGCCCGGGGCGGAGCCGCGTCACCGCGTCGGGCGGCTCGGCGACCGGATCGACGCTCATCACCCGCTCCCAGTTCACCGCGTCACGGTTGTCGATCCAGATCGCGATCGGTGCTCCGGTGGTCCGGCCCTGGCGCACGCCCCCGGTCACACGCGCGGTATCGCGCTCGATCCGTTGCCGCGCGCCTCGGCCGTAGCCGAGCTGGCGACGGCGGAGGTCGGCGTCGATCTGCGCCACGTCGACGGCGAGCCCGGCCGGCACGCCGTCCAGGAACACGGTCAGCCCCGCGCCATGTGACTCGCCGGCGGTGAAGAACCGCATTAGCTGACGCTCGCGAAGAGCGCCCGGCGCATCGCCTCGACCGGCGCCGGCCGCTTCGTCCACACCGTGAACGACGCCACCGCCTGTTGGAGCAGCATCGGCAGGCCGTCGACGACGCGGCAGCCGGCCGCGCGCGCGCGGCGGACGAGCGGAGTGGCGGCCGCGGTCGGGACGAGGTCGATGACCACCATCTCCGGCCGCAGTGCGGCGCCCTCGAGCGGATCCTCGGACCGCAGGCCGAGCGAGGTGGCGTTCACGACGACGTCGACACCGCCGAGGTCGGTCCGCTCGCTCCACGGCACGATGAGCGGCTCCCCGTCGACCGGGTGAGCGAGCGTCCGGGCGAGCATCGCCGCTCGCTCGGCGGTCCGGTTCGCGATGGCGACCGCGGCGTCGTGCCGGTAGAGCACCGTCAGCACCGCCCGGGCCGCTCCCCCCGCGCCGAGCAACAGCACCCGTTTCCCATCGAGCGCGAGATCGCGTACCGCGAACTCGAATCCGACGTGGTCCGTGTTCGAGGCCAGCAGGCGACCGTCGCCCAGGCGCGACAGCGTGTTCGTCGCCCCGATCTCCGCCGTCGGACCGTCCCACGTGTCCGCGAGCTTGAGCGCGGTCTCCTTGTGGGGCACGGTGACGTTCGCGCCGAGGATCTCGCCGGTCCGGATCCGGTCGAGCACACCGGGCAGCTCGTCCTCCGACACGTCGAGCGGCTCGTAGCGGTGCGGCAGTCCGAGCACGGCGAAGGCGGCGTTGTGCATGGCCGGCGAGAGCGAGTGCTCGACCGGATGGCCGAGCAGGTAGACGACGCTCATTTGTTGCCGTACTTCGTGCGGTTCGCTTCCTGCTCCTCGAGCGTCCTCGCGAACGCGTGGTCGCCGGTGCCGTCGTTCTTCGCGACGAAATAGAGGTACGGCGTGCTCGCGGGCCGCGCGGCCGCCTCGAGCGCGGCGAGCCCGGGGCTGCAGATGGGCGTCGGGGGAAGCCCGGCGACCAGATACGTGTTGTAGGGCGACGCCTGTTTCAGCTCGTCCAGAGAGAGCTCGTGCCAGTCGCCGAGCGCGTACTGGACCGTCGGATCGGCATCGAGCTTCATGCCCGCGCTGAGGCGATTCTGGTACAGGCCGGCGATCGTGGGACTCTCCTTCCGATCGCGCGCTTCGCGCTCGACGATCGAGGCGAGCTTCACGATGTCGTAGATCGGGACCTTGCGCTCGTTCGAGGCGGCGCGCAACGTCCCGCCGGCCTTGTCCTCGAAGGTATCCAGGAGCGCGGCGACGATCTGCTCCGCCGTCGCGTCGGGCCGGAAGAAGTACGTGTCGGGGAAGAGGAATCCCTCGAGCGGCGTCTTCGGATCGAGGCCGGCGAGCACGACGTTGTTCCGGCCGCCCGCGACCGCGGCCGCCGTGAACGCCTGCGGGCTGATCTGGGGGAACGCGCGATTCACCGCCGCGGCGATCTCGGTGATCCGCCAGCCCTCGATGATGCGCAGCGCGACCTGGTCCCCGGGCGCCTTCTCGAACAGCCGCGCGAGGTCGCGCGGGCTCAGCGCCGCGGACACCTTGTACGTGCCTGACTGCAGGAGGTCCTCGTGCCCGGTGTCGTACAGGACGAACTTGAATGCCAGCGCGGAGCGGATGACCCCCGCCGCGACGAGGTGCTCAGCGACCTGCGACGCCGTTTCGCCCCGCTTCACCGTGAAATCCTGCGTCGCGGCCTTCAGGTCGGCCGCGTTGTCCACATCGCTCCCGATGCGCGGCCCGACGACCGCGCGGACGATCGGCTGACGCAGCAACGTGTCGTGATCGTCGGCCGCCCGCACGACGGCGTCGACGAAGAGCGGCCGCCCCAGGATGACGAGCGCGACCGCGGCGAGCGCGACGAGGAGGGCGAAGAGGCCAGGCATCCGGCCAGACCGGCGCGGCGGCCGCGGCCGCGAGCGCACGAGACCGGCCGGCACGGGCCCGTGGCCGGGCGGCGCGCTCATGTCGCTCTCGTCGATAGGAAGTCCTCGAGCAGCACGCGGGCGGCCCCCGCGTCGGCGTCGGTCGCGCCGCGGCGCAGCGCTTCGACGGTGGTGTTCCGCTCGTCGTAGAGCGTGATCGGCAGGCCGAGGGCCGCGCACGCCTCGGCGAACCGACGGACCCGTTCGGCCTGGTGGCCGCTCTCCCCGCGCAGCGTCAGCGGCAGCCCGATCACGAGCGCATCGACCGACTCCGCCTTCGCGACCGCACGCAGCGCGGCCACATCCGAGGCGAGTCGTCGCGAGCGGCGGAAGGTGGGCAGGCCACGGCTGATGCCGAACGTGTCGTCACCGACCGCGAGGCCGATCCGGCGGTCACCGACGTCCAGGGCAAGATAGCGCACTCAGTTGACCGCGATCCGGGCGTCGAGGAGGGGCATGCGCGGCCACCAGTCGGGCGACAGGCGCAGATCGACGACGTGCAGCCCCTCGTCCTCGAGCACCGAGCGGGCCTCGCTCACGCTCCGACCGGCGAGCGCGCTGCGGATGCGTGAAAGGTCGGGCTGCGGGTACTGCCGGCCGTTCGCCGTCACCGACCAGGTCACGCCCCGATCGTCGACCTTCGCGGCCGGCACGTCGAATTTCGCGGTGCCCTCATCGAGGACGTACCCCTGCCCGGCCATCGAGCGGAACCGTTCGAGGGCGGCCTTCCCGGGCTGGTCGGAGGTCACGGAGAACCCCTGAAGCGCGCCGGTCACCGGCACGTCGAACGTCGCGACCTCCTTGCCGACGAAATCCTGCTGCCCGCCCTGCGAGCTGAGGGACGGCGCGGTCACGTACACGGCGCGCGCGGTGCCCGCTTGGGCCTGCCATGCCTGCTGCTGCTTCGCGGCCTCCGCCGCGAGCGCGGCGTCGACCTTCGCCTTCGCCGTCGCGGCCGAATAGTCCTCGGCGCGCACGACCGGGATCTTCTTGCTGTCGCCACCGCTCGTGCGTTGCGGATTGGAGACCGCGAAGGAGCGGTTGTTGCTCACCGTGATCTTGTTCGCCTCGAGATTCCCGCCGGGCCCGGGGACGACCGCCTCGACGGCGATGTCCTGCTGGCCCGGGAACACGATGAGGCCGAGGATGACGCTCGACGGCAGCGTCTTCTCCTCCGTCGTCTGGAACTTGATGCCGTCGCCTGTCTGGACGACGGTGCCCTTCACGATCTTCACGTCGTTCGTCGTCTGATTGCTGAAGCGCACGATCCCGGCGGCCTTCGTCTCCTCGGTCCGCGACCCGCCGGCGGTTCCGCCGACCTTCGCGTTGAGCGTCGCCATCAAGGGCGTCGCGGCGATGTCGCCGCCCGGTCCGGCTCGAAGGACGAACGTCGCCGGCGGCATCTCCGTGCGGTTCGCCGTCACGGTCACCGCGGCGGACGGCAGCGTGACCGCGAGCAGCACGAGCGCCGCGGCGAGGAGGCTCGCCCCGATCGCGAGCGCGCGACCGGGCGAGGCCAGCGGACGGACCTGTCCGCGCGCCGCGACGGACGCGAGGGCCGCGCGCTGCTGCGCGCCGAGCCGCTCCGTCGCGTCGAGCTCCTCGCGCTCGAGCGACGTGAGGCTCGCGTAGGCCGGGACGTGGGCCGATGCCGCGAGCGATCGGGCGCGGGCTTCGCTCGTCACGATCGTGAGCCGTCGCGGGCCCGCCGTGTGGCGAGCGACCTCGAAGAACACGGCGTTCCGGGCGAACGGGGCGCCGGACGGCACGACGATGGTCACGGCCGCGTCGGCCGGCGCGGCCGCGATCCGCTCGGCCGCGTCGAGCACGCCGGCCCGCCCGTCGAGGTCGACGACGGTCCGCGCGGTCAGGAGTAGACCTCCGCGCCGAGCGCCGCCGCCCCGGCGGCGACGAGATCCTCGGCCGCGAGCGCCGCGTCCGCGATCACTCTCGGCAGCAGGCTCGGCCGGAGCGGCGTGACCTCGGCGCCTCCGCCGCGCTCGGCGGTGAGCACGCCGTTCAGGGCGCGTGGGAGCGCGGCGAGCTCGTCCGGTAGCCCGCTCGCGTACCAGCGGCCGGGAAGCTCGACGCCGACCGCCATCACCGCGCTGATCACGCAGCGGGCCCAGACCGGCGCGTCACGCGCGACCTCGCCGCGAGCGAGCAGCGCGTCGCGGCCGAGCCCGAAGGCTCGCGTCGCGCCCACGCGCCCGTCGCGGATGACCGCGACCGCGGTCAGGTCCGGCATCACGCGGACGATGCCCGCATCGGCGATCCCGGATTCGGCGACGAGGCGGGCGAGGGCGTACGTCCCGGAGGTCGCCGTCGCGCGCCGCCGGGCCGCGTCGAGCGCCGCGGTCGCCGCACCGGCGTGGACCAATGGCGCGAGCGCGATGTCGGTACGGACCTCGAGGTACCGGCCGCGGTGCCCGATGATCGAGGAGAACGCCCGGCCGTCGAGCACGAACCCGCCGACGTCGTCGCGCAGCTCCGCCGTCGCGATGCCGCGTAGGGCGGGATCGTCGGTGGCGGCGTCCCGGGCGCCGTGCGCGGCCGCCTCGCGGGCCTCGCGGATCGCGCGCATCGCCTCGCCCGAAGAGATCGCCTCGTCGCCTTCGTCGCGCTCGAACGTCGTCGCCTCGTGATACGTCCGCACGTCGTCGCCATCGATCGCCACGACCACGCGTTCGGCCCGCCCGGTGCGTTCGGCCGCGACGAACGCGCTCGTGATCGCGGAGACCACCGCCCGCCGGTCGGCGACATATCCGCCGGTGACCGCGTTCGGGACGACCGCCGCGTAGCCGACGCCGCTCACGCGCAGGTGCCGGTCCTCCCGCCGGCCGACGACGACCCGCACCGCGCCCGACGCGAGGTCGACCCCCGCGACGTTCGGGCTAGCCACGCCCTCCGAGCCGTTCGCGGACGGACCGGGCGCCCGCCTCGAGCGCGTCGGGAAGCCGCGCGGGGTCCTTCCCCCCGCCCGTCGCACTGCCGGCCGGGCCGCCGCCGCTGCCGCCGATGATCTGCGCGATCTCCTTCACCAGCTCGCCGGCATGGACCTTTCGCGTGAGGTCCTTGCTCACCGCGACCGCGAGGCCCGGGCGTCCGGCGTGCGTGGAGCCAAGGACGGCGATGCCGGTGCCGAGCCCGTCCCGCACCCGGTCGGCGAGCACGCGGAGGTTCTGCTGATCGATGTCCCCCGCGTCGATGACCACGAGCCGCGCGCCATCGAGCGTCTCAGCTCTGGCGACGAGCGCGCTCGCGGTCGCGTCGATGCCGCTCCGTTGCAGCGTCGCGAGCTGCTTCTCCAACCGCTCGCGCGATTCCTGGAGCTGCGCGACCGCCTCCGGCAACCGGGCCTGCGGCACGCGGAGCGTCGCCGCCGCGCGGTCCATCCGATCGCGCATCTCACGCACCTCGCGCAGCGCACCCTCACCGGTGACAGCCTCGATCCGCCGGACGCCCGCGCCGATGGATTCCTCCTTCGTGATGAGGAACGGCCCGATGTCGCCCGTGCAGTGGCAGTGCGTCCCACCGCACAGCTCCCGGCTCGGGCCCGCCTCCACCACGCGGACCTCGTCCCCGTATTTCTCGTCGAACAGATGGAGCGCCCCGGACGCGAGTGCGTCCTGGAGCGGCATCGTCTGGGCGTGCACGCTCACGTTGTCGAGGATCGCCGCGTTCACCTCGTTCTCGACCGTCGCGATCTCATCGGGCGTGAGCGCGCGGCCGAAGGTGAAGTCGAAGCGCAGGTTCGGCGCGTGCACGAGCGAGCCGGCCTGATGGACGTCTTCGCCGAGGAGCCGGCGCAGCGTCGCATGCAGCAGGTGCGTGGCGGTGTGGTTGCGCATCGTGTCGCGCCGCGCCTCGGGGTCGACGGTCGCGTGGGCCGGCGCGCCGACGCGCAGCACCCCGTCGCACACCTTCGCGCTCATCACGATCACCTCGGCCGCCGCCGTCTGCGTGTCGGCGACGAGCGCGCGGCCCTCGGAGGTCGTGATCTCGCCGCGATCCCCGACCTGCCCGCCGCCCTCCGGATAGAACGGCGTCCGATCGAGGACGATCTCGACCTCCTGCCCCTCTTGCGCCTCGTCGACGCGCTCCCCGTTCGCGACGAGCGAGCGGATCACGGCGTCGGTGGAGAGCTCGGTGTACCCCGTGAACGCGGTCCGGAGGTCCTCCTTCTCGTGGAGCTGCGAGTAGAACTGGCCGAACCGCATCGCGTCGAGGCTGAACCGCGCGGCCGCACGGCCACGCTGGCGCTGCGCCTCCAGCAACCGGCGGAAGCCGCTCTCGTCGACGCCGAGCTCCGCCTGCGCGGCCAGCTCGCGGGTCATCTCGAGCGGGAACCCGAACGTGTCGTACAGCCGGAAGGCCGTGTCGCCGTCGATGTCGCGCCGGCCGCGCGCCTTGACCTCCGCGATCGCCTCTTGCAGCTGCTCCATCCCGGCGCTCAGCGTGCGTTCGAACTTCTCCTCCTCGGAGGCGATCGTGTCCGCGATGCGCTCGCGCGCGCCGGTGAGCTCGTGGTAGTGGCGCTGCATCGTCTTCACGACCTCGCCCGCCACCTGGGCCACCGCGCCCATCTCGAGCCCGAGCCGGCGGGCATGGAGCGCGGCCCGGCGGATGAGCCGGCGGAGGACGTAGCCGCGCCCCTCGTTCGACGGCGCGATGCCATCGGCGATGAGGAACGCCGCCGCGCGAGCGTGCTCGGCGACGATGCGGATGGATCGGTCGCTCGGCGCGTCGTCGCCGTACGTTCGGCCGGAGAGCGTCTCGATCTTTCGGACCAGCGGCTGGAAGAGATCGGTGCGGAACGCGTCGTTGACCCCTTGGAGCACCTGGGCGACGCGCTCGAGACCGCTGCCGGTGTCGATGTTCCGCTTCGCGAGCGGAACGAGCGTGCCGTCCTCCTTGCGGTCGTACTGCTGGAAGACGAAGTTCCAGATCTCGAGGTAGCGCCCGCAGTCGTCGGCCGGCGAGCAGTCGTGCGGCGGCGCACCGGGCTGCGGGCCGCGGTCGACGAACACCTCACTGTCGGGGCCGCAGAGCCCGGTCGGGCCGGGTGCCCAGAAGTTGTACTCGTCGCCGAGCCGGAAGACCCGCTCGGGCGGCAGGAGCTTGAGCTCTTTCGTCCAGAGGTCGAACGCCTCGTCGTCCGTCGTATGCACCGTCGCGGCGAGCGCGTTCGGGTCGAAGCCGAACTGCGCGGTGAGCAGCTCCCAGCCCCACTGGATCGCCTCCCGCTTCCAGTAGTCGCCGATCGCGAAGTTGCCGAGCATCTCGAAGAAGGTCTGGTGCCAGGTGTCGTTGCCGACCTCGTCGATGTCGGTCGTGCGGAAGCACTTCTGGACCGTGACGATCCGCTTCGCGGGTGGCTGCTTCTTCCCGAGGAAGTACGGGACCAGGGGCTGCATCCCGGCGCCCGTGAACAGCACGCTCGGGTCGTCGCGCAGGACGAGCGGCGCGCTGGGCAGCCGGTGATGCCCCTTCTCCTCGAAGAACTTCACGAACCGCTCCCGGATCGTCGCGCTGTCCGTCCCTCTTCCCTCCTGTTCAATCTCCGGCCTTCGGCCGGGAGACGCGCTCAAGGCTGGTGGTCTCGCTCCTCACGGCGGAGCCGCTCGTCGCTCGTCTTCCCTCCTGTTCGATCTCCGGCCTTCGGCCGGGAGATGCGCTCAAGGCTGGTGGTCTCGCTCCTCACGGCGGAGCCGCTCGTCGCTCGTCTTCCCTCCTGCTCGATCTCGGCCCCGCCTAAACGAAAACGCGGTTCGACGGTCGTCTGCGACCGGCTCCCCGCGTTCCCCGCCTGAAAGGATATCGGACTAGCTGCTCTGCGAGGGGCCTCCCGCCCCGCCGCCCGGGCCGGTGCGATCCCATTGGCGCTTCGCGTCGTCGATGACCTCGCGCCCCTTGAGGGCGACGTCGTCGGCGATCTTCTGCGCGACGCGCTGAAGCTCGTCGGCCCGGCGCTTGAGCTCGTCGGCCCGCACCTTCAGCTCCTCGCGCGTCGAGTCTCCCGGCTTCGGCGCGTAGAGGAGCGCGGCGACCGCGCCGATCAGCAGACCGAAGATGAATCCCATGTGCGCTACCCCCTGATCCGTTCTAGGGCCGCGACCCCGAGCGAGGCGAAGACCGCAGCGATCGCCGCAAGCAGGACCTGTGCCTCGCCGAGCGTACCGCTCCGAGTGCCGGTGAGCTCGCCGAGCGTCTGGGCGACGAGCACCGCGGCCCCCGACAGCAGCCAGGCCGCCGCCATGCCGCGCGGCCGGCCGATCGCCGCCCGCACGCCCGCCGGGACGCCGATCGCGACGAGCGCGAGCGGGACAAGGGCGGGCGGCATCAGTCGGCGGCGGCCGGCGACGCCTCCACCGGTCTGCGGGAACGCGGCCCGAGGCGGGCGGGAAGCGCGAACAGGGTCAGCGCGCCCGTGAGCCGCGCGGCGGCAGGCCCGACGTCGACGAGCGGGAGCCGCACCAGGCCGGCGAACGCGAAGAGCGGCAGGAGAAAGAAATAGGAGAAGAGGCTCCGGTAGGCGAAGAACAGCGGCACCGGCGCCAGCACGATGCCGAGCTCGGGCCGGGAGTGGCGTGTGCGCCACGCGGCGAGCAGGCAGACGCCGCCGGCGATCGCTTCGAGGGCCGTGTAGAGCAGCGGCGGCCAGAGCGGAGCGAGGCCGTTCGTCGCGAGGAATACGAGGCCGGCGCCACGCGGAAACATCGGGTCGGCCACGGGCGCGAGGATGCCCGCGAGCCAGGAGCCCGGATCGGCGACGATGAACGGCGTGTTCGCCAGGACGAACACGGCCGCGGCCTCCGCGGCCCTCCGGAGCGCGACCCGCCAGCCCTGCCGCGCCGCGACGGCGATGAGGAAGAACGGCGCGAAGAACCACGCGAGCTGCTTCGTCGCGACGGCGATCCCGTAGACGAGCCCGCTCCAGCGGCGCTCGCGCCACAGCCAAGCGGCCACGAGCGGCAGCGCGTAGAGGAGATCGGCGCTCCCGCCCACGGTGAACGCCGTGAGGCTCGCCGCCGCGAACAGCGCCGTCAGCATGAACGGCCGCAGCCCCGCCGGGGTGCGGACGAGCACGAGCGTCATCGCCGCGAGCAGGCAGAAGACGTAGAGCACGTTGGTGTCCCAACCGAGTCGCACCCACGGCGCGATGAGCACGAACGAGAGGGCCGGATACGACGGCCGCCATTCGAACTCGACGTTCGCGGCGCTGTCTCGGACGCGCGCCACCCACGCCGCGTCGAGCTCGTCGTCGCTCGGATAGACGGGCACCTCGCTGAACACGCCCCGGCGGAGCGGGGTCGTGCGGTCCGCGCCGATCCCGAGGCGGCCGTAGCAGGCGAAGAGGTCGAGATCCAGGTACGGATCCCGGCCGGCGAGCAGCAGCCGCGCGGCGCACTCGTTCAGCGCGATCGCGTCGTTGTGGTACGGCGTCCAGTCGTTCGAGTGCTGACGTGGCGCGATCACGAGCCAGGAGGCACCGACGAGCGCCATCACGCAGACCACGAGCCACGCGGCACGATGCACGAACACGTCGCGCCGCGGCGCGCTCCGTCGTTCGCCGGACCGTCCATCCCAGGCGAGCGCGACGACGATCACCGTGACAGCCGCGCCAACCCCGAGCACGACCAGCACGGCACCGAGCCGGTCCGGCCGCTCGATGACCATCGAGTTCACGATGCCGGCGTAGTAGAGGACCGATCCAGCCAGCGCGACGGCCGCGACGCGAACGAGGGCGCCCATGGAGCTCAGGCCGCGAGCGGCCGGTCGACGACGCCTCCGCCGATGACCTCATCCGCGCGGTAGAACACCACCGCCTGGCCGGGCGCGACGAGCGCCGGTTCGGCGAGGACGATCTCGGCGTCCCGTTCACCCATCACACGTACCTCCGCGGCAATCGGCGTGCCCCGGTAGCGCACCGCGGCCTCGGTCGTGAACTCCCCCTTCGGCGGGCGGCCGGCCGTGAACCTCACCTCGCGCAAGCCGTACGCGCGCGTGGAGATCTCTTCGCGCGTGCCGACGATCGCGGCCCCGCGCTCCGGCTCCAGCCGGAGGACGTAGACCCGCTCGCCGGTCGCCGCCCCGATGCGGGAGCGCTGCCCGACGGTGAGGCCGCCGAGCCCGGCATGCGTCCCGACGACGGATCCGTCGAGTCGCTCGAGCGGGCCCTCGCGGAACGCCTCGGGCGCGCGCTCCCGGACGAAGTCCCGGTAGTCGCCGCCGATGAAGCAGATGTCCATGCTCTCGGCCTTCGTCGCGTTCGGCAGGCCGAGCCGTCGCGCGATCGCGCGGGTCTCCGTCTTGTCGCGGAGCTCGCCGATCGGGAGCTCGAGCCGGCCGAGCTCGCGCTGGCCCAGCATGTAGAGGGCGTACGACTGGTCCTTCGACGCGTCGCGCGCCCGGAGGAGCCGGCGCCGACCACCCTCCTCGACCACGCGCGCGTAGTGGCCGGTCGCGAGGCGTGTGCCGCCGAGCTTGCGCAGCACGTCGCCGAGCAGCGCGTCGAACTTCACGTACGCGTTGCACGCGACGCACGGGTTCGGCGTCTCGCCGGTCGCGTACGCCTGCACGAACCGGTCGACGACCTGGCGGCCGAAGACCTCCGCGTAATCGAGGGCGTAGAACGGGATCCCCAGGTGCGCCGCCGCGCGGCGAGCCTCCTCCCCCGCCTCATCGGTCCCGCAGCAGCGCGGCGCGTCGCTGCTCGTTCCGGGCGTCAGACGCATCCACACCCCGACCACGTCCTCGCCGCGCTCCGCGAGCAGCGCGGCCGCGAGCGACGAATCGACCCCGCCGCTCATCGCCACGAAGACGCGCTCGCTCACGCCGCGCGGACCCGCGCGTCGATGAGCGCGGCGCGCAGGGCGCCGATCGCCATCAGCGCGCACGCCTCCTTGCGAGGCGGCAGCCCGCCGAGCGCGTTCAGCACGTCGCTCGGCTCGAGCCTCGCCGCGTCCTCCGCGCCGATCCCGGAGACGAGCTCGGTGAGGATCGATCCCGAGGCGATCGCCGCGGTGCATCCGAACGTGCGGAATCGCACCTCCGTCACGCGTCCCTCCGCGATGCGGAGGGTGATCGTGGTGCGATCGCCGCACGACGGGTTCGCGTCCGTTCCGGTGCCGCTCGGCTCCGTCAGGGTGCCGATGTTGCGTGGCCGCTCGAGGTGCTCGAGCACCCGCGGGCCGTAGTGGTCCGGCTCGCCCGGCTCCATCAGGCCGGCACGGCGACGCCCGATGCGTCGCGCAGTCGCGCCACGATCGGGGGCAGTGCGTCGAGCAAGGCGTCGACGTCGGCCTCCGTCGTGTCGCGGCCGACCGTGAGCCGCAGCGAGCCCTGAGCGAGCTCGCGATCGAGGCCCATCGCCAGGAGGACGTGCGAGGGCTCGGTATTGCCCGAGGTGCAGGCCGACCCGCTCGAGGCGGCGAACCCCTCGAGGTCGAGCGACACGATGAGCGCCTCGCCCTGCGTCCCGTCGAAGCAGAACGACGCATTGTTCGGGAGGCGCTCCGTCGGGTGACCGGTCAGGGTCGCGTGCGGGATACGGGCGCTGATACCCGAGACGAGCCGATCGCGAAGCGCCGCCTGCCGCGCGGACTCGGCCGCGCGCCGCGCCGTCGCCATCCGCAGCGCCGCCCCGATCCCGACGATCCCGGCGACGTTCTCGGTGCCGGTGCGCCGGCCCCGCTCCTGGCCGCCGCCGGTCTGCAGCGTCGCGAGGCGCGTCCCCTTCCGGACGTAGAGCGCGCCGACACCCTTCGGACCGTAGAACTTGTGGGCGTTGACGCTGAGCAGGTCCACCGGCAGCACCCGGACGTCGATCGCGAGCGCGCCGACGGTCTGCACGGCATCGGTGTGGAACGCGACGCCGCGCTCGCGGCAGATGGCGCCGATCGCCTCGATCGGCTGCAGCGTTCCGACCTCGTTGTTCCCATGCATCACCGACACGAGGGCCGTTCGCTCGTCGATCGCGGCGTCGATCGCCGCCGGGTCGACCCGGCCCAGCGCATCGACCGAGGTGACCGTGACCCGGGCTCGGCCTTCGCGCGCGAGATCGTGCGCCGTGTCGAGCACGGCATGGTGCTCGATCGCCGTCGTCACCAAGCCGTCGGCCTCGCCCCGGCGCGCTGCGAGCACGCCCCGGAGCGCGAGGTTGTCAGCCTCGGTGCCGCCCGAGGTGAACACGATCTCGCCCGCATCGGCGCCGATCGCCGCAGCCACCTCATCCCGGGCGCGGTCGACGGCCGCGCGCGCCTTCCGCCCCTCGGCATAGATGCTGGAGGGGTTCCCCGGGACATCACGAAGGACCTGCGCCATGAGCTCGGCGACCTCCGGCTCGACCGGGGTCGTCGCGGCATGGTCCAGATAGACGCGCCGCATGGAAAACAGTTTAGGTGCGGGTCGCCTCGACTTCGGCGCTCAGGCGGACCGCCCGGTCGGCCTCACCAAGATGGCGTCGCACGCGCGCGTCAGCGAGCGGGGCGCCCTCATGAGCGGCGGCCAGGTACGCCTCGGCGGCGGCCCGATCTCCCGCGGCCGCGCAGACCGTCGCGAGCGCGCAGCGGAGCTCCGCGAGCACGCCCCGCATCGTGCGCCGCTTCGTGAGACCGGCGTCGCCCAGGGCTCCCTCGAGCGCGCGACGCGCGCTCGGGAGATCACCGGCCGCGCGATGGGAGGCGGCCACCGCGAGAGCCGCTCGAGCCGATGACCACGGGGCATCAAGGTCGCGCGCGATGACGGCCGCCGCATCCGCGTAGCGACCGGCGGCCGGGACGTCGCCCGAGGCGAGCGAGGAACGGCTCGCGATCTCGAGCGCTTTGAATCGGGCGATCGCGGTGTTCGACGACGCGCTCGCTCGAAGCGCTTCATCGCTGTGCGCGCCGGCCGCTCGCGGGTCTCCCCGGTCCAGGTCGTTGCCGGCGAGATCGGCGAGGCACGACACGCGCAGCGGGAGCCAATCGTCGCTCGGGAAGTCTTCCAGGGCACGTTCGAGGATCCCTCGCTGACCGTCGATGTCGCCCGCCGCGGCCGCCGGCTCGTTCGAGGCCCACCGCGCGTAGTGGATGAGCCGTGCGTCCGCTGTCCGCTCGGCGGTCCGCGCGGCCTCATCGACGATCGCCTTGGCGGCGGCCGGATCGTCGAGCACGATCACCGACGCGCGCCAGACGAGCAGATGCACGAGGACATCCGAGGGCCCGACCGAGCGGTTCGCCTCGATCGCCGCGTCCAGCTCGGCGAGCGTCTCGTCGGTCCCATGCAGCCGGAGACGGGCCATCACCACGCGGCCCCGGGTCTCGACGAGCGCCGCACGCTCGGCCCCGGCGTCGTCGGCGAGACCGAGGGCGCGCTCGTACAGCGACAGCTGCGCGTGTGGATCGTTGGCCTGCTCGCCGGCGGCGCGCCGGAGGAGCGCGAAGGCGCGACGGGCGAGCGCGTCGGTGTCCGCGACGCGGACCGCGGCGGCATGGCGGTAGGCCTGCTCCGCGTGATACGCGGCCATCGCGGTGTCGCCACGCGAGAGTCCTTCGATCCATCGGCTGAGCGTGTCGTGATATCGGGACCGCTCGCCCTTCGGCACGCTGGCGTAGGCGACGTCGCGCAGCAGCACGTGGACGAAGCCGAGGCGATCGGGCGCGTCGAGCTCGTCGACGGGTGCGATGAGCTCCCGTTTCAGGCCGTCGGCGAGCGCGCGTTCGAGCGTGACGCCGTCCGACCCGAGCGCGACGAGCGCATCACGGCCGAAGGTCCGGCCGACCACGCTCGCGCGACGGACGACCTCGCGCGTCTCCGCCGGCGCGCGGTCGAGGCGTGCGGCAAGGAGGGCCCGAAGTGTCGGCGGGATCGGTGCGCTCGTGGCGCCCTCATCGCCCTCCAGCACCGCCCGGACGTATTCCTGGACGAAGAGGGGGTTTCCCTCGGCGTGGCCGATGACATAGGCGTGCGCTCCCTGGGGGAGCGGCCGTGACCGGTCGAGCGATCCGATCAGCCGCTCGACCGCGGGATCCGGGAGGGGACCGAGCGCGATCGTCGCGGCGTTCGCTCGCCCACCGCCCCACGCGGGCCGCAGCGCGAGCAGATCGTCGCGCGCGAGGCAGAGCACGAGGATCGGCCCACGCCCCCGGTCCGCGAGCTCCTCGATGGCGTCCAGCAGCGGAGGCTCACCCCAATGGATGTCCTCGAGCACGAGCGCGACCGGACCGGTCTGCGACAGCGTCTCGAGGTGCCGGCGGAAGCGCGTGCTCGCATCGACGTCGGTCGTGCCGTCCGACGGCCCGACGATCTCCTCGATCGGACGGAGCCCGACCCCCTCGCCGTACGGCGGGCAGCGGCCGCGAGCGACGTTCGGCGGACGCACGCTCGCGACGAATTCTTCGGCGATGCGCGACTTCCCGATGCCCGCCTCGCCGAAGATCGTCACGAGGTACGGCCGGCCCGACGCGATGGTGTGCTCCCAGAAGCCGGTCAGCAACGCGAGCTCCCGCTCGCGTCCGACGAACGTGGCCGAGGTCGCCGTACGCGCGCCGAGCACGGTGTTCGGCACGAGGCCCGCGAAGGGCCAGGCTTCGATCTCGCCGAGGCCTTTCGCCTCGACCCGGCGGACCGGGCCATACCGTGCCGTCGAGCCCGTGAGCCGGCGCGTGAGCGGGCCGGTCAGGATCTCGCCCGGCGCCGCCGCCTGCTGGAGCCGGGCACCCGCGTTCACCGCCTCGCCGGTCACCATGAAGTCGCCGGTGTCGGGCGATCCGGCCACGACCTCGCCCGTGTTCACCCCGATCCGCAGCTCGATCCGCCCGAGTGGACCGCCGCTCGACCCGGCGAACTCCGCGAGCAGCGCGGCCGCGGCGCGGATCGCCCGCTCGGCGTCATCCTCGTGCGTCGCCGGGATCCCGAAGATGGCCATGACCGCGTCGCCGACGAACTTCTCGACGGTCGCGCCATGGCCGACGAGGATGCGCCGCGTCCGGGCGAACAGGTCGGCGAGCCGGCCGCGCACGACCTCGGGATCGGCGCTGGCGGTGAGCGCGGTCGAGCCCACGATGTCCGCGAAGAGGACCGTGACGAGCTTCCGCTCCTCCGGCACGACGAGATGGTAGGCGCGACCTGCCCAATCGCCGGCTTCGCCGGGAGAGGCGCCCCGGCGGTCGGTGCTCGCTCGTCGCGGCGGAGCCGCTCCGCGCTCGCGTTTCATCAATACCCGAACCGTGTCAGACTTTCCGGCCGACGCGCGCATGGAGGGAACACATGCCAGGGCATGTCGACGGCATCAGCTGCGGGGTCGAATTCCTGATCAACCCGACGGATCCA
>DASWCU010000020.1:0-33857 GCA_036389935.1 Candidatus Limnocylindria bacterium | reverse complement strand
GCGACCGCGGCCTGGAGGCGCTCGGTCGCCTCGTTCGGATCGGTGTCGGAGGCGAACGTGATGGGATCGCCGAAGACCACCTCCACGCTGCCGCGAAGCGGCCAGCCGATGCGGTCCAGCACCGACATCCTCCCGATCTTCAGGCGCATCGGCACGACCGGCGTGACGCCCTCGACGGCGATGAGGCCGGTCCCGGCCTTGAACGGCTGGATCGGCCCGCCCACGGTGAGCTTCCCCTCCGGATAGATGAGCACCGAGAAGTCGCGGTCCAGCCGCGCGCCGAGCAGCTCGAGGCTGCGCCGGATCGCGCCCTCGCGGGCCAGGGGGAACGCGCCCGCTAGGAGCGCCGAGAAGAAGCCGCGCAGCCGGTTCCCGAAGATGTCGTCCGCCGCGGCGGCGACGGCGAGGTGCCAGCGCCAGCCGAGCGGGATCGACGTGAGGATGATGCCGTTGTCGTAGTGGAGGCAGTGGTTCGGCGCGAAGAGCACCGGCCCATGCAGGTCCCGAAGCTTCTCCCGGCCGTCGACCCGGATGCGGTAGAAGACCGTGATGAACGGCCAGATGACGAACTCCTGCAGCAGCAGGCCGAAGGTCCGGACGAGCGGATGCAGCGGCCAGCCGAAGACGTCCGGCTCGCGCGGCGTGTCGCGCGCCGCGGTGACCATGCCCTCGAGCTCGGCGACCGTCGTGTCGGGCGTGACCGTCGCGTCGTCGATGTACACGCCGAGCTCCTCCTCGATGACGCCGAGGAGCTCGATACGACCGAGCGAATCCAGCCCGAGGTCGTTCGACAGCCGCGCGTCCGGCCTGAGCTCGTGCGGCGTCGGCGAGACCTGCGCGACGATCCGCTCGACGTCGGTGTGGGCGAGCGACGGGTCCACCGGTCCCGGGGCGGCGGGCGTCACGCCGGTGGCGGTGATCCGCGCGAGGACGTCGCGCTTCTTCACCTTCAGCGTGTGTGTTCGCGGGAAATCCTCGTCGGCCCACACGCTGTGCCCGCGGATCTGCTGGCTCGAGCTGAGGGAACGGTTGACGGCGTCGACCACGGCGTCCGCATCGGCCGCGTCGTTGAGCAGCAGCACCGCGTGGACGTGGACGTCCTCACCCGGCCGGTCCAGCCCGATCACCGTCGCGTCCTTCACGCGCCCGTCGTGCTGGAGCGCGGTCTCGATGTCCTCTGGGAAGACGTTCGTCCCGTCGGAGAGGACGATCATGTCCTTCTTGCGGCCGCGGAGGGTGAGGAAGCCTTCCGCGTCGAACGAGCCGAGGTCGCCGGTGTGGTACCAGCCGTCGGTCAGGACGGCCGCCGTGGCGTCCGGATCGCGCCAGTAGCCGGGAAAGACATTCGGTCCGCGCACGAGCACCTCGCCGTCGTCGGCGAGCTCCACCTCGACGCCCGGCAGCGCGATCCCCACGGTGCCCCACCGTCGCTTGTCGAGGCGGTTGAAGCTGACGCCGGGCGCGCACTCGGTCGCGCCGTAGCCCTCGAGGACGTCGATGCCCATGTCCTGCCAGCGCATGCCGAGGTCCGGGTCGAGCGCGGCACCGCCCGACACGATGTAGCGGAGCCGGCCACCGAGCCGCCGGTGCACGCTCGTGAAGAGCAGCCGCCGGACCCGGAGCGGGAGCGGCCGGGCCCAGCGGTGCAGCCGCTCGAGCGCCTCGCGTTTACCGCTCGCGTCGGCCTGACGCGAGATCGCGTTGTCGAAGAGCCGAAGGACCTGTGGCGCGACGAGGACCATCGTGATCTTCAGGTCGCGGAACGAACGGAAGATGACCGACGGCTGGCGGCTCGAGGGGTACGCGATCGACGAGCCGGCGACGAGCGGCGCGATGAGCCCCGCCATCTGCTCGAACATGTGCGACAGCGGAAGGAGCGAGAGCAACCGCTGCTTCGGGCCGAGCGGGAACACCTGCTGCGCCGCGACGGCGTTCGAGAGGATGTTCGCGTGAGTGAGCATCGCGCCCTTCGGATCGCCCGTGGTGCCGGACGTGAAGACGATCTCGACGAGATCGTCCGGCCCGATCGGCGCTCGGGCCAGAGGTGCCCGCTCCCGCGCGAGGTCCGGGAGTCGCTCGATGAGCAGCAGTGGCAGCCCGAGCTTGCGCGCCTCGGGTGCGGTCTGCTGCGACGCGAGGACGGCGACGGCACCGGTCCGCTCGGCGACCTTCGCCGCGAAGTCGGCGACCGTCCGGAAGTCGAGCGGCACGAGGACGAGGCCGGCGTGCAGCGCGGCGAAGTACGCGATCGGCCACTCCGGCCGGTTGACCGCCCAGATGATCACCCGTGCGCCGGGCTCGAGGCCCGCGCCGCGGAGCACGGCCGCGGCCTTCGGTACGAGGTCGGCGAGCGCGTCGTAGCTCCACACGCGCGTGCGGAAGCCGGGCTTGATGAGGAGCGCCGGTCGCCGACCATAGCGCCGGCCCTCGTCGATCACGTCGAGCAGCGTCTTCATGCCCAGCTCTCCAGGAGCTCGTGGAGCGCTCCGCCGACGCCGCTGCGCAGCGGCGCGTAGTGCCCGAAGCAGATGACGTCGACCTCGAGCGCCGCGAGCCGCGCCACCGAACGACGGGCCTCGGCCATGTCGTCGCTGAAGATGAGATGCGGTCGCGACAGACGGCCCCGGCGGAGCTGCAGCGCGTCGCCGCTGAACAGGATCCGTCGCGCCGGCGCGTACAGGCAGACGCTGCCGGGCGTGTGTCCCGGCGTGTGGATGACCCGCAGGCCGCCCAGCGGTGGGAGCACGTCGCCTTCGCCGATCGGCTGCGGATCGCTCAGGGGACGAGTGAGCAGCGCGATGAGCGGGCCCGGCGACGGCCGAGCGAGCACGTCGCGGACGCCGATGCGGAGCCGCTCCGCGTCGGCCGGGTGCATGTGCACCGTCGCGCCCGAGGCCGCGACGATCTCGGCCACGCCTCCGATGTGATCCGGATGTCCGTGGGTGCAGACGATCCGCGTGAGATCGCTCATCGGGCGGCCCAGCGTCTCGATGTACCGCGCGACATGGGCGCCCGAGCCGCGGCGCCCGGCATCGATCAGCGTGAGCTCGTCCTCGACGAGGAGGTGGACGGTGGCCCCGATGACGCGGATGTCGTGAACGCCAGGAACGATCTCCACCGCCCCCTCCCTTGCCATCGAGTCTATCGACCGTGAATGCGTCATCATGACCGGCGCCCCGCCGTGCCGGGCGAAGGAGCACGCGATGACGGCCAGTGACGAGCGCTCCGTCTCAGCGCACTTGAAGAGGGTTCCGCCGACCGTGCGGCCCATCGTTCAGGCGGCGCGCAGGATGGTGCGGGCCGTCGCGCCGCGCGCGCAAGAGGTCGCCTATCGGAGCTCTCCTCCACGTTCGAAGAGCGCGATGTGGAAGATCATCCGCTATGTCAAAGACGACGCGTCAGTGGTCGCGATCGGCACGTTCCCGAAGTACGCGGTGCTGTTCTTTTCCCGCGGGCGCGACCTCGACGACGGAAGCGGACTGCTCGAAGGCTCCGGCAAGGAGCTGCGTTTCATCAGGCTGCATGGACCCGCGGATGCCGAGCGATCAGCCGTCAAGCGCGTGGTCCGGAAGGCGTTCGCGCTCGGCGGGACGACCCCCCAGGCCTGACGCGCCGGCGGGTTCGGCCCGCCGGCCTTTCGCCTCGCTCGCCGACCCTTCGGCTACGCAGTGACGAACGTGCGCCAGAGCAGGTTCGCGACGCTCGCGACGAGCAGCACGACGATGAGCTGACGGAAGCGCCGCTGGTCGAGGCGGCCGCGCAGGAAGATGCCGAGCATCAATGCGAGGAGGGTCGGCACGAGCCCGAGGAGGCCGATCGCCACGATATCGGGCGTGTAGAGACCGAGCAGCGCGTAGCCGGCCAGCTGGATCGTCGCGTTCAGCTCGAAGATCGCGGCGAGCACGATGACGTAATCCCCGGCGCCGAGCCGCATGGCATGGAAGAAGGAGCCGATGAGCGGGCTCGCGATCGAGGTCGTGCCCTGGAGGACCCCGCCGGCGAACCCGACCGTCGGTCCGAGGATCCGTGCGCGGCGCGCCCCTGGGTCGTCGCCGATGAGCCGCTCTCCGCGGAGGAGGAACACGAGGACGATCGCCGAGATGAGGATCGCGAACGCTCGCTGATCGAGGAGCGCGAGCAGGTTCACCCCGGCGACCGTCCCGATCGCGCTCGCGACGACGATGGGCACGATCGTCCGGATGAGGGCGAGCCGCCGCCAGCCCTGCATGAGCAGGACGGAGTTGGCGGCGAAGATCGGGATCGTCACGATCACGACCGCCGGTCGAGGACCGAAGATCCCGGCCAGGATCGGCGTGGCGACGAGCGGCAGCCCCATGCCGGTCGTGCCCTTCGCGAAGCCGGCGACAGCCAGGCCGGCGACGAGGATCAGGAGGTCGAGCGGAGCCACTCACGCTCGCCGACGAGCGCCTGCCAATCGACGTCGTGCAGCCGATCGCTCGGGATGTACGTCCGGCCGACCTTCGCGAGCGGCCGCCCGGCCAGGCGCACCACGTCGGCGGTGTGATCGAACCCGGCGCCGTGCACGAGCGCGGACCCGACCCCGTACACGTCGACGGGAACGCCGAGCGACTCGAAGCGCCGGATCTTCGCCGCATCGAATCCACCCGAGGCGACGATCCGGACATGGCCGTAGCCGTTCCGGTCGAGCGCCTCACGCAGCAACTGCACGAGGCGGGGCGTGACCCCGCGGACGTCGGGACCGGCCCGCCCGCCGCTCGCCTCGATCTCGCGGCGCACCGACGCGTCGATGAGCGACTCGCTCGTATCGACCCGGACGCCCCAGAGCCGCTGGCCGAGCGCATGGGCGACCCCGAGCGACGTGTTCACGACGTCGTTCTGGAAATCGACGAGGCTCGTCACGTTCACGTGCCCCTCGGGCGTGCCCGGCGCGGTGAGATGGCCGACGGCCTCCGTCGTCCGGTTGATGTACTCGTCGAATTTCAGCGTCGCGATGGTCGTGTCGCCGCCGTACACGGCGATGAGCGCGTGCGGCACGGTCCCGAGGCCGGTCGAGCCCCACCACTCGCCCTGCTCGTCGGTCGAGACGCCGATGGCGCCGCCGACGTACGCCGCGTAGCCGGCGCCGGCCTGCGCCTCGTGCGACTGATGGCGCGCGCCGAACATGATGACCGGCTTGCCATTCGCCGCCGCGACGACGTCGCGGGTGTTCGTCGCGACGCGGGTCCCCTCGGAGAGCGCCCCGAGGTACAGCGTCTCGAGATGGGCGAAGGCGGCGTATTCGCCGTCGATGTGCATGACCGGCTCGCCGGGCTCGGCGAGCTCGCCGTCGTAGAGCGAGCGCACCGAGAGCTCGCGCCAAGCCGGCTCCCACAGCGTCGCGAGCTCGTGCGACAGCTCGAAGACCTCGCGCGCGTACGGCTCGTACGCGGCCCAGCCCCCGGAGGCCGGCAGCGCGAGCCACCGCGCGTAGGCGCGCCGCTCCGCGGCGAGATACCGCTCGAACAGCTCCTCGCTGCGCACGCGGTCGCGGTACCGTCCGGTGCCGACGTGCAGGATCGCGAGCGAGTGGTCGGTGCCCACGATGACCGCGTTCGGATGCTTCTGGAAGACCTGCATCGTCACCCGGTCGCGACGCTCGTCCCGCTCGAGGATCAGCTTCGTCCGGGCGAAGTAGATGTCGCTCTTGTACCCCGCGCGGATCTTCTCGACCGGCAGGCGGAAGGTCTCCGGCGAGAGCCGATCGGTGACGATCACCAGATGCCCGTGAGCATGCCGCCGTCGACCTGCAGGCTGACCCCGGTGATGTACGAGGCCCGCGGCGACGCGATGAAGGCGACCGCCGCGGCGAACTCCTCGGGCTTGCCGTACCGGCCGAGCGGGATCGCGCCGCGCTCGAACCGCTGGCGGACCTGCTCGATCGGGACGCCCTCACGCCGCGCGGCGTCGGCGTCGAGCTCCGCCACGCGCTCGGTCGAGATGCGTCCCGGCTGTACCGCGTTGACCCGGATCCCATCGGGCGCGAGCTCCGTGGCGAGGGTCTTCAGCAGGCCATGGACGGCGGCGCGGATCGCGTTCGACAGGATGAGCGTTCCGTAGGCGGGCGCCCCCGGCTGGCGCACCGACGTCGACGTGGAGAACACGATCGCGCCTTTGGATCTCCGCAGCTCGCTCAGCGCGAGCCTGGTCAGCCGGACCGCCGAGAACAGCGTGAGCTCGACCGCCTGCTGCCAGGCCGCGTCGTCCAGGTCGACGAAGCGCCCGGGCCGCGGGCCACCCGCGTTGACGACGAGCACGTCGATCCCGCCGAGCGCGCCGGTCGCCTCGCTCACGAACGCGCGGCAGCCCTCCTCGGTGCTGACGTCGGCGCGGATGGCGATCGTCCCGCCACCGAGCTCCTCCGCGACGCGCGAGATCCGCTCGAGATCGCGGCTGCAGATCGCGACGCGCGCGCCCTCGCCCACGAACTCTGCCGCGACCGCCCGGCCGAGCCCCTTGCTCGCGGCGGCGACCATGACGCGCTTTCCCTTCAGGCCGAGATCCATCCATTCGCTCCCAACGCGAGTGGCCGAACGTGCAGCCCCGAGCGGGCTCGCCGGTTCGTTACCCTACCCGCCGGCCACGCCGCGCGCGCTCAACGCCCGCCGAACGCGATGACCGCGAGCACGACGATGGCCAGCGCGACGCGATAGACCACGAAGGCGGCGAGCGAGTGGGTCCGCAGGTAGCGGACCATGAACGCGACCGCGGCCAGCCCGGACACGAACGAGGCCGCGAAGCCGATGACCAGGACGTCGAGCTCGCCGGTCAGGCCCGCGAGCCGGCGCGCGTCGAGCAGCGTCTTCGCGCCCGCGCCCAGGATGACCGGGGTCGCGAGCAGGAAGCTGAAGCGGGTGGCGTCGGCGCGCTCGAGGTCCCGCAGCAGGCCCGCGGAGATCGTGATGCCCGAGCGCGAGATCCCGGGCAGCAGCGCGATCGCCTGGGCGATGCCCATGATCGCGGCGTCCGCCGCGGTCGCGTGATCGAGCCTCCGCATGCGGCGACCGGCGCGCTCGGCGACGACGAACGCGATCGATCCGACGATGAGGCCCGCGACGATGAACAGGGGACCGCGCAGGGTCCGCTCGACGAGCGACTCGAGCGCCAGGCCGGCGATGACGGCGGGAATGGTGCCGACGACGATGAGACCCGGCATCCGCCAGCGGCCGTGGATGACGTCGGCGGCCAGCCCGATCCAGGTCGTGGCGAAGTACAGGAGCACCGCGAGCGCGGTGCCGAGATGGAGCGCGACGTCGAAGCCGAGACCGAACTTCTCGGGATCGAGGGCGAGCGCGTCGCTCACCAGGATGAGATGCGCGGTCGAGCTCACCGGCAGGAACTCGGTCAGTCCCTGGACCAGGCCGAGGATGAACGCCGCGAGCTGATCGCTCACCCGTCGGCGGGGGTCACCGGATGGCGGCGCGCGCCGCGCGGAGCGCCTCGTGCGCCTCACGTTCGTGGCCGACGGCGGCCTCGAGCGCCTTCGCGATGCCGCGGCGCTGGCCGGCGTCGAGGAACCGCATCGCGACCGCCGGATCGAACTCGCCGACGCCGGTCTTCTCGACCGCGCCCGCCGAGCCGTCGTACGACTCGGCGGCCCGCAACAGGTCCGCGCCGGGCATGGAGGCGAAGAGCGAGCGCAGGCCGCGGAGGAACCGCGCCGCCGCCCGGCGCTTGTCCACGAATACGGTGCGCATCGCGCGGTCGGCGAACGCGGCGCTCCCGGCGTGCTTCGTGTCGGCCCATCGGGCATCGTCGCGGAGCGCCGTCGCCCAGCCGGTGAGCGCGCCATCGGACGCTGGTGCGGCCTCGATCGCCGCGTCGAGGCCGCCGATCGCCGAGCGCGGGCGATCCGGCGCGCCGACGCGGTCGAGGAAGACCGGCGCCCCGTGCTCCGCGTCGACGAACTCCGGCCAGCCGATCTCGCTCGGCTTGTCGCTCCGGTCGAAGAACGTGCGCACGAGGAACCGTCCGTCGTCGGCGTACCCGACGATCAGTCCGTATTCGGGCGGCCCGACCGCGCCGCGGATCAGCGGCGGAAGCTTCTCGTCGATCGCCTCGCGGATCCGCGCACCGACGAGCTCGCGGAGCTCCTCGTCGTACGGCGGTGGCACGTCATCGAGCCGCACGCCCGCGGCGCGCGCCGCCCGTTCGAGCGTGGCGGCATCGCGCGGTGCGGCCGCCAGGGGATCGAAACCCTCGAGGTCGATCGTGGTCGCGAACGCCGCGCCGGAGCAGCCCATGAGCCAGTCGTACTCGGCCCCGGTCGCGACGGCGAGCGCGGCGGGAAAGCTGCACTCGCTTCCGGGACCGGGACGCAGCGGGCCGACGTCGCGAAGGAGCTTCAGTCGCCGTCCTCGGGGAAAGCGTGCTTCAGGACCGAGGCGACCTGGAGCGTCACCCACTTGCTCGCTTCGATCTTCGCCGGCATCCGGTCCGCGTACGGCGCGCGACCCGACCAACGCCCGCGCTCATCCTGCCGAGCGAGGAGCCACGCGATCGCGGGCTGCGCCCGCGGGTCCTCGATCGCGCCCGCGGCATCGATGGCGCGCAGGACGAAGAGCACGTCGGCCTGGTAGAAGAGCGGGAACGAAAGCTGCCGCCAGAGATGGCTCGCCTTCGAATCGGTGGGGTAGGCGCCACGTTCCAGGGCGTAGCTGAGCAGGAACTCCACGCCGCGGCTCATCGTGCGCTCGACCTCGCGTGTCCGGGCCGCCTCAGGCAGCGCGGCGAGCCCCCAGACGAGCCGGGCGTAGCCCCACGCGCAGGGCTTCTCGCCGTTGATCCAGCATGCCGCGTCGAACTTCTTCGACTCGTGCACCAGCCGGTCGACGAGCGGTTCGAGCCGGCCGTCGCCGCCGTAACCGGCGAGCGCGAGGTATCGCACGACGTTGCCGACGAAGCACGAGGCGCCGTGATCGCGCTCGAGGACCCAGCCCATCCCGCACCCACCGGCGGAGAGGTCCTCGAGGATCCGCCGGGCGCCACGCCGCACGCGCGGGTCGCCGGCATCGACGCCGTACTCGACGAGCAGCAGGTTCTGCCAGTGCGACGCGACGTACTTCGGCGAGTACATCGTCTGGCCCGGCCAGCGGCCGTCCGCGCGCTGCTGAGTGAGGATCGTGGAGATCGGAGGCGCCGCCATCGCGCGGGCCTGCGCTTCGCGAAGCTCGGGATCGCGCGGACCGCGATCGAGCAGCCCACGAAGCGTCTGCGCCCGGACGGCCGGATCGCGTCGTTCGAGGAGCCAGCCCATGGGATCGCTGTGCAGGAGCGCGCGCCAGGACACGGCTCAGGCGCCGCCGATCGAGAGCTCGGAGATCACGAACGTCGGACTGCCGATGCCGCTCGATCCGAAGATGAGGTCGTTCGCGACTCCCGTGATCGAGGAGAGGAGCGACGTCAGGTTGCCGGCGATGGTGATGCCCTGCACCGGATGGACGCGCTCGCCGTGTTCCAGGTAGTCGGCCGTCGCGCCGAGCGAGAACTCGCCCGAGATCGGATCGATGGTGTGCAGGTTGAGGAGCGAGGTGACGCGCAACGCGCGCGGTAGCTCGCGCACGAGCGTCTGCGGGTCGGTGGTCCCGGCCGCGAGGTGGAAGTTCGCCGCGCCGATCCGGCTGGGCTGCGCGTACGAGGAGCGGCGGGCGTTGCCCGTCGGCGCGACCTCCATCTTGCGGGCGGTCTTCAGCGAGGAGAGGTAACCGGTCAGCAGCCCTCCGCGCACCAGGGTGCGGGTCGTCGTCGCGACGCCCTCGCCGTCGAACGGGGCGCTGCGCAGCGCTCCGGGTATCCGCGCGTCGTCCACGATGGTCACGCGATCGCTCGCGATCTTGCGGTCGAGCTTGCCGGCGAAGAGGCTCTTCCCCTTCAAGACCGCGTCCGCCGAGAAGAGCGGCACGACCGCTCCGAGCAGCGACATGCCCATGTACGGGTCGAGCACGACGGGCAGCTCCTGCGTCTTGAATGGCTTCGCCCCGAGCTTCCCGACCGCGAGCTCCGCCGCCCGGCGCCCGACCGCGTCCGCGCTCAGCGCGCCGAACCGGCGCTTCGCTTCGCCGTGATAGCCGATCTGACGTTCTTCGCCCTGGGTCGCCACGGCCGACGTGCCGACGCTGAAATAGGTCTCCCGGTAGCTGCCCCGCACGCCACCCGTGGTCGCGAGGATCGTCGTGACGGCGCCGTCGCTGTACGTGGTCTTCCGGAACGCGTTCACCCGCTTGTCGACCGCGCGCGCCGCGCGCTCGACCTCGAGCGCGACGTTCCCGCGTTCGACGATCGGCCGCTCGTCGAGCCCGGGCTCGAAGAGCCGCAGGTCCGCCGTCTCGAGCGGCTCGCTCGCGATCCGGATGTCCGGATCGGGCTCGGTCACCGCCGCGATGTCGCGCGCCGCGTCGACGCACTCCTCGATGCCGCCGGCCGACAGGTCGCTCGTGTACGCGAAGCCGACGCGTCCGCCGCGGAGCAGGCGCACGCCGATGCCGCGCTCGCCCCGCGAGATGACGTTCTCCAGCTCGCCCTCGCGGACCTCGATCGACGTCGACTGGCCGTCTCGGAGGAAGACCTCACCGGCGTCGACGCTCGCGCCGCCGATGGACGCGAGGGCGCGATCGACGACGGCGTCGTTGTCGAGCTTCTCGCTCAATTCGCCTTCGCGCCCTTCACCTTGCCACCGACCACGACGCTCGGGATGCGCAGTGTCGGTTGCGCGTCCGCGACGGGCGCGCCCTGGCCGTCCTTGCCGCAGGTCCCGACCGAGTAGCCGAGGTCCCAGCCGACCATGTCGATCTCGCTCATGAGCTTCGGGCCCTGACCGACGAGCGTGGCGCCCCGCAGCGGCTCGGCGACGTTCCCGTCACGGATGCGGAAGCACTCGGTGATCTCGAACGCGAAGTTTCCGCTCACGACGTCCACCTGACCCCCGCCCATGCCCTTCACGAAGACGCCATCCTTCACCGACGCGACGATCGCGTCCGGGTCCGACTCACCGGGAGCGATCATCGTCGTCGTCATCCGGCAGATCGGCAGATGGCGGAACGATTCACGCCGGCCGTTTCCGCTCTCGGGGATCCCGAGCTTCCGCGCATGCTTCCGATCCGAGAGGTACGTGCGCAGGATGCCCCGGTCGATGAGGACCGTGCGCTGGGTGCGGGTGCCCTCGTCGTCCATGGCCGCGGTGCCGCGCCGGCCGGGATCGGTCCCGTCGTCGATCACCGTGATGAGCTCGCTCGCGACCTTCTGGCCGATCTTTCCCGAATAGACGGACAGGCCCTTGAGGTTGAGATCCGCCTCGAGGCCGTGTCCGACGGACTCGTGGATGAGCGTGCCACCGGCCTCGCTCGAGAGCACCACGGTGTACGTGCCGGCCGGCGCCGGGTCCGCGCCGACGTTCTGCACGGCCATCCGGGCCGCCGTCTCGGTCGTGCGGAGGACGGCCTCCTCGGTGAGCATCTCGAAGCCCTCGGTGCCGGCGAGGGCCTTGTAGCCCGACTCCAGGACCTCGCCCGCCTTCGCGGTGACCAGGACGCCGAAGACGAGCCGGGTGCGGGTGTCGGTCCGGAAGCGCCCGTCGCTGTTGCTGACGACCACCTCTTGGACGTTCTCGCGGTAGAGGACGGTCACCTGGTGGACGCGCTCGTCGTACGCCCGGGCGCGCTCGTTGGCGAGCTTGAGCAATGCGACCTTGCGCTCGATCGGGACGGTCCGCGGGTCGATGGCCACGACCGATGGGCGGGGAAGCTCATCGGGCGCGAGGCTCGTCACCTCGTGCACCCCGCCGCCATCCGCGACGGCCGCCGCGGCGCGCCCGGCCAGCGCGAGCAGGTCGTCGCCGTCGTTCACGTTGCCGTTCGCATAGACGCCGCGGTCGCCGATCGTCACGCGGATCCCGGCCCCCTGATCGACACCGGTGATCGCGTCCTCGAGCTTGTTGTCGTCGAGGGTGAGCGTGATCGCGTGGTGGCGCTCCCAGAACAGCTCCGCCCAGTCACCACCGCGCGACAGCGCGGTGCGAAGGGCACGCGCGGCATCGCGCGTGGTGATGGACATGGCTTCGCGCGCCACGGTGATCGTCGAGATGCGGCCGCCTCCCCTGAAGACGCGAAGTCTAGCCCGCGCGCTCGCCGAGACGCGACACTAACCCGCGCGCTCGCCGACGACCGTCACGATCGCGTGACGGCGGCGCGGACCGTCGAACTCCGCGAGGTAGACGCCCTGCCACTGACCGAGGGCGAGCCGGCCATCGCGGATCGCGAGGCTCACGTCGGTCCCGACGAGCGCCGCCTTGATGTGCCCGGGCGCGTTCCCTTCCGCGTGGCGGTAGTCGCCCTCATCCGGAACGAGTCGCGTGAGCAGCGCGAGCAGATCGCGCTGCACCGCGGGATCGGCGTTCTCGTTCACGAAGACGCCGGCGGTCGTATGTGGAACGGCGATCAGGCAGATGCCCTCACGGATCCCGGACCGCTCGAGCGCGTCGGCGACCCGATCGGTGATGTCGATCGTCTCGACGTGCTTCGTCGTCTCGATCCGCAGCTGGTGATGGCTCGTGGTCACGGCGCCGCCGGCGTGGCTGCGCGCTCGGAGAGGATCCGCGCGAGCAGCTCGGGCGCGGCGTTGCCGCCGCTGACGACGAGCACGGTCTTCCCACGCCCGGTCGCCGCGCCGTGCCGCACGGCCGCGAGGCTCGCCGCACCGGACGGCTCGACGAGCAGCGAGAGATGCTCCAGATACTCGAACGTGGCGGCCTCGAGCGCCTCGTCCGGGACGGTCACGATGTCGTCCACGTAGGCGCGGACCAGGTCGACGTTCAGCTGTTCCGTGGTCTTGGCGACGAGCTTGTCGGCCACGCTGTGCGGGTGCTCGAGCACGATCGGCCGCCCCGCCGTCCGCGAGCGGCGGACCGCGTCGGCGCCCTCCGGCTCGACGCCGATGACCCGGACCGCGCCGCGCCGCTCCTTGATGGCGAGCGAGATGCCGCCGATCAGCCCGGCGCCGCCGACCGCGACGATGACGGTCTCGACGTCCGGCAGGTCGTCGAGGATCTCCAGGCCGATCGTGCCCTGCCCCGCGACGATGAGTGGGTCCGCGTATGGATGGACGAAGGTCTTGCCTTGCGTGTGCTCGATCTCGTGCGCCAAGGCGAGCGTGTCGTCGTACACCTCGCCGCGGAGCAGCACCTCGGCGCCGTACGCCCGGCAGACGCCGACGATCGTCTCGGAGACCCGCTCCGGCATGACCACGGTGGCCGGCGCGCCCAGCCGCCAGGCCGCGTACGAGACGCCCTGGGCGTGGCTGCCGGCGGAGGCCGCGATGACCCCGCGGGCGCGCGCGCCGGCGTCGAGCGACGCGATCTTGTTGAGCGCCCCGCGCACCTTGAACGTGCGCGTCGGTTTGAACGTCTCGATCTTGAGATGGATCTCGGCGCCGAGCTCGCGCGAGAGGTACGGCGACCGTTCGAGCGGCGCCCGCGGAAGGTAGCGATCGACGATCGGCCGCGCGGCCTCGATGTCGGCGAGCGCCACCATCGCCGCGACGATACTTCGAACGTGCCGACCAGAGGCGAGCTACGCGCGCGCGCGACCGCGCGGCTGCGCGATGCGGGCGTGCCGACGCCGGCCCTGGATGCTGACGTCCTCCTCGCGCATGTCCTCGGCGTGTCGAAGGAGGAGCTCGTCGCGCATCCCGAGGGGTGGGTGGCCGACGACGTGCGCGAGCGGTACGACGGAACCGTCGAGCGTCGCGCCGTGGGCGTGCCCGTCGCCTATCTGCGCGGATCCAAGGAGTTCTACGGTCTTCGCTTCGCGGTCGACGAGCGCGTGCTCATCCCGCGACCCGAGACCGAGGTGCTCGTCGACGCCGCACGGGACCACGTCGCCGGCCGCGCGCTCACCCTCGTCGACGTCGGGACCGGCTGCGGGGCGATCGCGATCGCCCTCGCGGTCCATGAGCCTTCGCTGCGGGTGATCGCGACGGACGTGACGCCGGATGCGCTCGCCGTCGCGCGGGCCAACGCGGCGGCGCATGAGGTGCGGATCGACTTCCGCGAGGGCGACCTGCTCGCGCCGATCGTCGAACGTATCGACGTGGTCGCGGCGAACCTGCCTTACCTGCGCGACGACGCGCTCGCGACGCTCACCGGGGACCGCACGTCGCTCGCGTACGAGCCCCGGGTCGCGACGGCCGCCGGGCCGGACGGGCTCGCGCTCATCCGCCGCGCCGCGGCTGAGCTCCCGCGCGTGCTCGTACCGGACGGCGCCGCGTTCTTCGAATGCGATCCGCCGCAGGCCGCCGAGGTGGCCGCGCTCCTCGCGCCGCTCGGCACGGTCGAGGTGCTGCGCGACCTGAGCGGCGCCGAGCGTGTTGCTCGCGTGCGCCGCACGCGATCCGGGCCCGACCTATTGCCTTGACAACGATCGTTGTCAACAAAGCCACGATCGTTGTACCCTCGCTCCGAAGTGCTGCTTCAGCTGACCGGCGCCGGGCGTACCGCACGTGACGTGCTCGCTCTGCTGATCGATACCCCGGGCCAAGAGTTACACACGCGTGAGATCGCCCGTCGTGTCAGCGCCGATCCGCATCCTGTCCATCGGGCGCTCGCGCATCTCCTCGCCGCGGGCGTGATCCAGAGCCGACCTTTGGGAAATCTCCGCCTGTGGTCCGTGAGAGAGGACAGCCCCCTGGTTCCCCCCATGCGGGATCTGATCCGACAGACCTCCGGAGTCGCCGCGCGCTTGCGTACGGCACTTGGGCCCATGAAGGGCCTTCAGTTCGCGTTCCTCTTCGGCTCGTATGCAGCCGGGCGGGATGAGCGCGACAGCGATATCGATCTGTTTCTGGTCGGCGCTGTCGACTGGCGACGCCTCAGCCTGATCGCCACACAACTCGCTGCCGATCTCGGTAGAGACATCGAACCCGTGGTCTGGACACTCGAGGAGCTTGGGGAGCCCAACGCGGCGCGACGACGGTTCCTCCGCAACCTCCTCGGCCGGCCGCGGATCTGGCTGCTGGGGGATGACCACGAGCTCGAGCGGGTCCGTCGATCGTTGGGTGCGGGGATGGTCACATCTGATCGTTCGCGTGCCACCCGACCCGGGCGCCGCCGCGCGCCGGCTCGTCCTGGCGGAAACGAACGTTCGGCGCGCCAAGCTCGAACACGCGGCCGGTGACGATGATGCGGCCCTGATCTTCGCCGAACAGGCGCTCATCAACGCCGCGGACGCCCTGTTATCGCGCGATGGCTACCGGGTGGGGGTCACACGCTGCGCGACTCACGTATCCCCGGCTGCCCGCCGTCTATTCGAGCCGGCGCCACCTCCTCGACCGGATCCGGTCGATACGGAACGTCGCTCAATACGACGCCGCGGGAACCGTGTCTCCCGCGGTCGCCGCACGCGCGATCGAGCTGGCGGAGGAAGCGGTCCTCGCGTCCGGTCGCCGGCTCGGATAGTCAGCCCAGCCGATCGGTGAGCGCCGCGAGCGATGGCACGAGCTCGTGCCCTTCGGGATCCTCGCCGCGCCGCTCGAGGAGATACGTCTTCATCCCGGCCTCGCGCGCCCAACCGAGATAACGTGGGTTGTCGTCGACGAGGGCCGACCGCTCCGGCGCGACGTCTGCGTCAGCCATGATGTCCGTGAAGAACGCGGCATTCACCTTGAACCGATCGACGAGATCCCCGCCGTACGTGCGCTCGAAGAGCTCGCGGATCCCGAACGCGCGCAGGTAGCCGTCGATCTGCCGCTCGTCCTGGCTCGTGGCGGTGAACAGCCGGGGTACCTGTGTCGCGAGCGCGCGCACGGCGGGGACGGCGTCGGGGTACGCCGTGTCCCCCGCGCCCGCGGTGATGTGGCGCGTGCAGGCGTCGGCGAACGCGATCGGATCGGCCGGTGATCCCACACCCACGAGCTCGCACATGTCCTTGATCCATCGCTCGTCCGACCACCGGACGAACGAACGCAGCCCGCGGCCGCCGTCGGCGTGCGCCGCCTCCCGTGCCCAGGCGAAATAGCGCTGCTCGACCAGCCGATTCGCCTTCGCCCACTGCTCGGCCGAGCCGCCGAGGCGCGGCCCGCAGAACTCCGCGACCCCGCGCTGCCACGCTTTCAAGAGCGCCGACACATCGAGCAGCACGCCCGCGGAATCCACGAACAGGGCTTCGACCGGCATCGGCCTATCATCCCCCGGGTGAAGACCCGCCTCCTTCAGGCGGACGCGCCAGGGGCGGTGGAAGAGGCGGCGACCGCGCTCACGAACGGCGAGCTGGTCGCCTTTCCGACCGACACGGTGTACGGCCTCGCGGCCGGCCACGACCACCTCCGGAAGCTGTACGTCGCGAAGGATCGCCCGATGGACAAGCGCATCCCGATCCTGCTGTCGGATGCCGGCAACCTGGACGCGAGCGCCATGGTCACCCCTGCCGCTCGCGCGCTCGCCGCGCGGTTCTGGCCGGGGCCACTCTCGATCGTCCTCGTCGCGCCCCGCCGCGGCACGATCGCGTTCCGCGTGCCCGCCAACGCCGTCGCCCGGCGGCTCATCGCCGCGAGCGGCGGGGGGTTGCCGGTGACGAGCGCGAATCGCTCGGGAATGCCGGACGCGACCACGGCCGAGGAGGTCGTCGACCAGCTCGAGGGACGCGTCGCGATCGTGCTCGACGGCGGTCCGACGACGGTCGGCCGGGTCTCGACGGTCGTCGACTGCAGCGCGGAGCCGGTGACCGTCCTCCGCGAGGGCGCGGTGAGCCGAGCGGAGATCGAGGAGGCGCTCAGCGGCGTCGAAGCGTTCCCGTGAGGGTCGGGATCGCCGCCGATCACGCCGGGGTCGACCTGCGCGACCAGCTCGCGCACCACCTGCGGTTGAATGGACACGAGGTCGACGACCTGAGCCCCGAGAACGACCCCGAGGACGACTACCCGCTGCTCGTGGAGCCGCTTGCGCGCGCGATCGCCGCGGGTCGCTACGAGCGCGCGATCTTCTGCTGCGGCTCCGGCATCGGTCCGGCCATCGCGGCGAACAAGATCGCCGGCGTCCGCGCGGCGGTGGTCGAGAACGAATGGTCCGCACGCGACGGCGTCGAGCATGTCGACGTGAACCTCATCACGCTCGGCGAGCGGGTCTTGGGCGTGGAGCTGGCGAAAGCGATCGTCGACGCGTTCCTCGGCGCTAAGGTGCAGGGCGGCCGGCACGAGCGCCGCCGAAAGGAGATCGAGGCGCTCGAGCGAGATCGAACGGCGGAGGGCGTGAGATGAGCGAGCTGGAGCGCGTCGACCCGGAGCTGTACGCGGCGATCGAGGGAGAGCGTCGTCGGCAGGTCGAGAAGGTCGAGCTCATCGCATCCGAGAACTACACGAGCCAGGCGGTGCTCGAGGCCGTCGGCAGCGTGCTCACGAACAAGTACGCCGAGGGCTACCCGGGGCGGCGGTACTACGGCGGTTGCGAGTGGGTCGACATCGCGGAGAGCCTCGCGATCGAGCGCGCGAAGTCGCTCTTCGGCGCGCAGCACGCGAACGTCCAGCCGCACGCCGGCGCGCAGGCGAACATGGCCGCGTACGCGGCCGTGCTCACGCCGGGCGACACCGTGCTCGGGATGGCGCTCGATCAGGGCGGCCACCTCACCCACGGGTCTCCGGTGAACTTCTCGGCGAAGCTCTACCGCTTCCTGCCCTACGGCGTGAAGCGCGATGACGAGCTCATCGACTACGACGCCCTTGAAGCCCTCGCGCTGCGGGAACGCCCGAAGCTCATCGTCGCCGGCGCGACCGCGTACCCGCGCTTCTTCGACTTCCCGCGGCTCCGCGCGATCGCGGACGCGTCCGGCGCGCTCCTGCTGGTGGACATGGCCCACTTCGCCGGGCTCGTCGCGGCGGGCCAGCATCCGAACCCGATGCCCCACGCGCAGATCGTCACGACGACGACGCACAAGACCCTCCGCGGTCCCCGCGGCGGGATGATCCTCTGCACCGAGGAGTACGCGAAGGCCGTCGACAAGGCGGTGTTCCCGTACGCGCAGGGCGGCCCGCTGATGCACGTCATCGCGGGGAAGGCCGTCGCGCTCAAGGAGGCGGCGACGCCGGAGTTCGCGGCCTACGCGCGCCAGATCCGAGCGAACGCGCGGACGCTCGCCGCGTCGCTCGCCGAGGCCGGATTGCGGCTCGTGTCCGGCGGCACGGACAACCACCTCATGCTCGTGGACGTCCGGCCGCTCGATGTGACCGGCAAGGCCGCGGAGAAGGCGCTCGACGCGGTCGGCATCACCGTGAACAAGAACACCATCCCATACGACCCCGCGAAGCCGGCGATCAGCTCGGGCATCCGCGTCGGGACCCCGGCGGTGACCACACGCGGCATGGGCGAGGCCGAGATGCGCCGGATCGGCTCGCTGATCGCTCGGACGCTCCGCGAGGGGAAGGATCCCGCGGTCGCGAAACAGATCGCCGATGAGGTCCTCGACCTCACGAGCCGGTTCCCGGTCCCCGGGATCACCCGGGAGGCGGCCCGAGCCTGACGGAGCAGCTCCACGTCTCGACTCACCCGCTGGTGCGGGAGAAGGTGACGCGCCTGCGGGACGAGCGGACGCCGCCGCCCGACTTCCGGCGCCTCGTCCAGGAGATCGCCATGCTCGTGCTGTACGAGGCGACGGCCGATCTCGCCCTCGAGGAGTCCGACGTGCGCACGCCGCTCGCGCCGTACCGCGGGGTCCGGCTGGCCGAAAAGATCGGTCTGGTGCCGGTCCTGCGCGCGGGCATCGGGATGGTCGAGTCGGCGCTGCAGCTCATCCCGGAAGCGCAGGTCTGGCACATCGGGCTCTTCCGGGACGAGCGAACGCTGCGGCCGATCGAGTACTACAACAAGCTCCCCTCTTCGGCGACGGCACAGGTCGTGCTCGTCCTCGACCCGATGCTCGCGACCGGCGGATCGGCGGTGGCGACGATCGACATCCTCGAGCGCTGGGGCGCGAGCCGCGTGAAGTACGTCGGCCTCATCGCCGCGCCCGAGGGCGTGCGCGCGCTCAATGCGTCGCACCCGCGCGTCCCGATCCACGTCGCCGCCCTCGACGAACGCCTCAACGACCGCGGCTACATCGTCCCCGGGCTCGGTGACGCGGGTGACCGGCAGTTCGGCACCGGATGATGTCCATGACGACCGTCCTCTTCCTCATGTCGACCGGCATCGCGTTCGTGCTCGCGCTCGCCGTCACGCCGCCGGTCGGCGCGATCGCGCGCCGCTTCGCGCTGCTCGACGTGCCGGGCGGCCGGCGTCAGCACCGGGAGCCGCTCCCGCGCATCGGCGGGCTCGCGATCGCCGTCGCGTTCGGGGTCACGATCTTCACGTTCTGGCTCGTCGACCGGTTCGCCGGCCATCCCTTCCTCATCCCGGACGAGGTCCGCACCCCGCGCTTCACGCTCACCGCGTTCGCGGCGCTGCTCGGGATGGGGATCGGTCTCCTCGACGACGCGCTCGACCTGCGGGCGCGGTGGCAGCTGCTCGGCTACGGGGTCATCGCCGCGATCATCGTCGCGGCCGGCATCCGCATCGACTTCGTGAACGATCCGCGCGGCGACGGGCTCATCGACCTCGCCCCGCCGATCGCGGTCGCCTTCACGATCTTCTGGATCGTCGGGATGAACAACGCGTTGAACTTCATCGACGGTCTGGACGGTTTGGCGGCCGGCGTGGCCGGCATCGCCGCCGTCGCGCTCGGTGCGACCGCGCTCCTGCCGGCGGTCAACGAGCCGTTCGTCGCGTGGATGAACTTCACCCTGGCCGGCGCGATCGCCGGGTTCCTCGTGTTCAACTTCCACCCGGCGAAGGTGTTCCTCGGGACCACCGGGGTCGCCTTCGTCGGCACGATGCTCGCCGTCCTGTCGATCTTCGGCACGGCCAAGGTCGCCGCCGCCCTGCTGGTGCTCGGCGTCCCGATCATCGACACCTTCTATGTCATCGTCCGTCGCGTGGTGACCGGTCAGGCCCCGTTCGCGCCCGATCGGGGTCATTTCCATCACCGGTTGCTCGACGTCGGGCTGTCGCACCGGCAGGCGGTGCTGCTCATCTACGCACTGACCCTCGGCCTCGGCACGCTGGCGTTCGTGTCGAGCGGCCGCGCCCAGATCTACTCGTTCGTCGCGCTCGCGCTGGTGCTGGGCATCACCGTGCTCGCGCTCGCCCAGCGGAGCACGAAGGCCGAGGAGCTCGACCCGGCGCTCTATCCGGAGAAGCTCGAGTAAGCACGGTCAAGGTAGGTACCTGCAGCTGGACCGATCCGACGCTCATCGCGTCGGGGTGGTATCCGGAGCGGATCGCGAAGAAGGCGGACGAGCGGCTGCGCTTCTACGCCGATCACTTCCCGATCGTCGAGAATGACGCCGCCTTCTACGCGCTTCCCGACCCGAAGCAGGCGGTCCTCTGGAACGAGCGCACGCCGGATGGCTTCACGATGAACTTCAAAGCCTTCGCGACGCTCACGACGCACCCGACGGATCCGAAGCGCATGCCGAAGGAGATCCGCGAGGCGCTGCCCGAAGCCGCCCGCGAGAAGCGTCGGCTCTACCCCAAGGACGTCCCGGCCGAGCTGCGCGACGAGCTCTTCGCCAGGTTCTGGGTCGCGCTCGAGCCGCTGCGCAAGAGCGGCAAGCTCGGCGCGATCCTCCTGCAGTACCCGGACTGGTTCGTGATCTCGCATCAGAACAAGGACGAGATCGCGCATGCCCGCGAGCGGTTGCCCGACGACCGGCTGGCGGTCGAGTTCCGCAACGAGACCTGGATGAGCGAGCGCAACCGCGCCGAGACGCTGAAGTTCCTCGCCGACCATGGCCTGGCGTACGTGAGCGTCGATGAGCCGCAGGGATTCCCGTCGAGCGTGCCGCCCGTGGCGGCGGCCACCTCGCCCGATCTCGCGGTGGTCCGCTTCCATGGCCGCAACGCCGAGAACTGGAAGAAGAAGGGCCTCACCGCGGCCGAGCGGTTCGACTATTCGTATTCCGAGGACGAGCTGCGCGAATGGGTAGCGAAGATCGCGCACCTCGCCGAGGAGACGAAGGAGGTGCACGTCCTCATGAACAACTGCTACGGCGACAAGGCGGTGAACAACGCGCGGGATCTGGCGCGCCTCCTCTCGCGCTGAGGGAATATCCGACCCGCGCACGCGCTTGAGGGGACATGCGGATCCCCCCGAGGCTCGAGGCGTTCGCCCAGCAGAAGATCCCGATCATCGTCGGCACGACCCGCACCAACGGCAGCCCGCAGATGAATCCGCTGTGGTTCGAATGCGTCGACGGCGTCATCTGGCTGAACGGCGGCCCCGATCGCGCCTGGCTCCGCCACGCCCGGCGCACCGGCCACGTCACGCTCCTGCTCATCGATCCGGCGAACATGTGGCGGTTCGCGCAGCTGCAAGGCCGCTTCACGGAGATCATCCCGGACGAGGGCGGCGCCAACATCGAGCACCTGTCCCAGCGTTACCTCGGCGCCCCGTATCGGGGGCCGAGGACCGATCGCATCAAGATCAGGTTCGAGCTGGACCGATTGACCGGGCGCGATCTCGGCCAGCCGTGGGACGCCGACTGAGCTAGCTGGTCGCACCGACGCGTCGGAGGATGAACGGCGCGAGCTGGACGACCGCGACGCCGCACATCGCAAGCGCGATCCCGAGCAGCTGGCGGCCTGACAGCGCCTCGCCGAGCACGACCCACGCGAGGAGCGCGATCTGGGCGAGCATCGTGTTGTTCAGGACGTTCGACTCGATGGCAGTGAGCGTTCGCAGCGTGTGATTCCAGAGCGTGAAGGCGAACGCCGTGTTCACCACCGCGAGCCAGGCGATGAGCGTCCATGCGGACCCGTCGACCCGCGGCACGCCGGTCGTCGCGACGCCCGCGCCGAGCAGCACGAGTCCGCCGAGCCCCATCGAGAGTGCGGTCAGCGGCACGATCCCGCCGAGCCGCTCCGTCGCGTCGCGCGCCATGTTCCGGCCGAGCAGCGCGCTCGTGGCGTTTGCGAGCATGCCGACGATCGCCACGATGAGGCCACCCGCCGCGGCCTGGCCCAATGTGAGCGGCAGGAAGTAGAGCGACGCGCCGACGAGGAGCACGAAGATCCCGGCGATCTGCAACGGCAGCGGCCGCTCCATACCGCGCAGTGCGCCGATGGCGATGACCGCGGCCGGGCTCGCGGTCAGCACGAGGCTGACGGCGGCCGCCGGCAGCAGGTCGAGCGCGACGAACTGCGCGCCCTGGGTGACCGAATAGAACACGAGGCCGAGGACCGCGACCCGGCGCCAAGCTCGCCGATCCGGCCGCGCGCGGCGGAGCCCGCCGAGCGCGAACGGCAGGAGGACGAGCGCCGCGAGCGTGTAGCGGAGTCCCGCGAACGTCAGCGGCGCGAGGTCGAGCCCGCGGAGCCCGACCTTGATGAGCACCCACGACGTCGACCAGAGGAACGTGACAAAGAGCGCCTGCGCGAGCGCGTCTTCACGCCGCGCGTCGCGCACGGTCGCCTCCACGCCGTCAGTATCCGCGACGGCCGTGCCGGTCCGCGGACGAGTGTCGCGTGTCGGAAGAGACGCCACACTAGGATGGCCGACGGTGCCGAGGCCCATCGCGGACTTCCAGCCGCGCCAGCGCATCGCCATCGTCCCGCACACCACGCGGCGCTACGCGTGCCGCTCGGCACTTGCCGTGTCGCCCGATGCGCGGACGCTCGCGTTCGTCGCGGATCTCGGCGCGGGGACGTACTCCGCCTGGACGCTCCCGCTCCGTGGCGATGCCGCGCCGAGCCCCGCGCTCGGCGTCGACGGCGCGGCGGTGCGCTCGCTCGCCTGGTCCAGACGCGGTGACCTGATCGGCGCGGCCGACCGCGGCGGCACGGAGCTGCACCAGCTCTACGTCGCGCGGACCGACGAGCGGATCGAGAGGCTCTCGTGGACGGAGGGCGAGCGCGTGCAGCGCCTGCTGTCGTGGAACGCGGCCTCCCCGGATGGCCGGCGCGTGGCGTTCTCGTCGAACGCCCGGGCGGCCGCGGACATGGACATCGTGGTGCAGGACGTCGAGTCCGGCGTCGAACGGCCGCTCCTGACCGGATCGGCCTGGCACGTCGTCGGCGGTTGGTCGCCCGACGGCACGGAGCTGCTCGTCATGCGCGTCCAGGACAACACCGATCAGGATCTGTTCGTCGTCGACGCGACGACGGGCGCGGCGCGCCATCTCACGCCGCACGACGGCGACTGCCAGAACGTGCCGGCGGGCTGGCTCGCCGACGGACGACCGGTCGCGATCACCGATCGGGGCGGCCAGCACCTCTGGCTCGCGGCGTACGACCGCACGAGCGGCGCGGTCGAGCCGATCGACCGGCCCGAGTGGGACGTCGAGCTCGCGGTGTCGTCGGCCGATGGTCGGGTGCAGGTCTGGTCGGTGAACGTCGATGGCTACAGCCGCCTGCGCTGGCGCCGGGCCGGCGGGAGCGTGACCGAACACGACGTGCGCGGCATGTGCACCGATCTCGTCGTCTCGGCCGATGGATCGCTCGCCGCCTTCCATCGTCTCTCCGCCACGGCGACCCCTGAGCTGTGGGTCCTCGACATGGCCGGCGGCCACGCGCGAATGGTCTTCGCGACGACGCGCGCGGTCTCCGCGGGCGAGCTCGCCGAGCCGGAGCTGGTTCGGATCCCGGCCGCGGACGGTCCCATCCCCGCCTTCGTGTACCGGCCGCGCGGCGCGACCGGCCGGACCCCGGCGCTGCTCTACCCGCACGGCGGGCCCGAGGGCCAGTCGCGGCCCGCGTTCACGAGCGCGAACGCGCATCTCCTCGCGCTGGTCGACCGCGGGATCACGCTCGTCGTCCCGAACATCCACGGCTCGACCGGCTACGGCAAGACGTGGCAGGAGGCGATCCATCGCGACTGGGGCGGCATCGACCTGCGCGACCTCCGCGCGGTCGCCGACTGGATGCGGGCGGCTCCCGGCATCGATCCGGAGCGCCTCGCCGTCTACGGCGGCTCGTACGGCGGGTTCGCGACGCTGCTCTGCGTCACCGCCATGCCGGAGCGGTGGTGCTGCGCGGTCGACGTCTTCGGCGTCGCGAACCTCGTCACGATGCTCGAGCACGCGCAGCCGAACTGGCGACGGTTCCTGAAACGGTGGATCGGCGATCTCGAGACGGACCGCGAGAAGCTCGTCGCGCGCTCGCCGATCACGCGCATCGACGAGGTCCGCTGTCCGATGCTGGTCATCCAGGGCGCCAACGATCCGCGCGTGCCGAAGGAGGAGTCGGATCAGGTCGTGGAACGGTTACGCGCAGCGGGACGGCGGATCGAGTACCTGGTGTTCGACGACGAGGGGCATGGCTTCACCGACCGCGCGAACGCGGACCGCGCGCACGAGCGGATCGTCGAGTTCCTCACCGAGGAGCTCCTTCAAGCCTGACGTTCACGCGGGCGACGGCCGGGTCTCGGTCGCGGCTCGTAGCGCCTTTCGCTTCATGTAACGGGTGCCGTAGACCTGCTCGCCGAACGACAGGATCTTGTTGTCGACCCACCCGGTCGGCAGGACCGCTTCCTGGAGCGCGTCCCACGAGAGCATGCCCGGCCGGAGGAGCGGCTTCTTCCACACGACGACCCAGATCGCGCCCTCGTCGTTCGTTACACGGACGAGCTCGTGCGCGAGGGCAGGGCCGTCGATCGGCTCGAGCGCGAAGCAGAGGCACAGGCCGAAGCGCGCCGCCCGGTAACGGAGCGGCAACTCGAGGTCGGCGCGATCGAGCTGTCCGGCGAGGTGCTCGATCTGGCGGTCGTACGTCGCAACGTCACCGACGCGTAACGCCGGGATGCCGGGTGGCGTGGCGAGCTTCGGTACCACCTCTTCGGCCGGACGAAGACCCGCCGGACGTACCACCCGAGAAGTATTCGCCGGGAACGCGGAATGCACTTGCGAGGCCGGTGGCGATCGTGAGCCGGAAGACAAGACCGATCCTCGTCGTCGACGACGACCGAGCGACGCGCGACGCCGAACGGCAGACGCTCGCCGACGCCGGCTTCAGCGTGCTCGAGGCGACCGATGGCGCGGCGGCTCTCCGCGCGATCGACACCGAGCCCCCGGCGATGATCGTTCTCGACATCCAGATGCCGGGGATCGACGGGCCGGCGTTCGCGCAAGAGCTGCGCATGCGACTGCGCCACGTGCCGCTCGTCGTCGTCACCGGCGCGCCCGATCCGCGGCACGAGGCCGACCGATGCAACGCGGAGGCGTTCCTCCGCAAGCCGTTCCAGCCGGAGGAGCTCCTGCGGCTCGTTCGCCGTTTCTCGGTCTGACGCTCACCTCAGTAGCATCCGCGGGTGGCCGCACGCCTTCTCGTCCGTCACCCCGATGGCGTGCGCGAACATCCGGCGACGGAGCTGTCCGAGCTGCGCGGCCTCGTCGCGTGGCTCGACATCGCGGATCCGCAGGACGCCGACCTCGCGCTCATCGCACGCGAGCTTGACCTCCATCCGCTCGCGGTCGAGGACGCGCGCGAGATGCACGAGCGGCCGAAGGCCGACCGCTACGCGACCCACTACTTCATCGCGTTCGTGGCGATCGAGTCGGTCTCGCCGGGTGTCCTGCGGATGGAGGAGTTCTCGCTGTTCGTGCTGAACGACGTCGTCGTGAGCGTGCGCGCGGGCGAGTGGCCCGCGCGTGCCACCGTCGAACGTCGCTGGCGTGAGGGCCGCATCGCGACGACCGGTCTGCTCCTGCACGCGCTGCTCGATGCGACCGTCGACGAATATTTCGCGGTCGTCGACACGTACGGCGAGCGGGTGGACGTCCTCGAGCGGGCCATCGTGGAGGACCGGACCGGCGCGGACCTGCAGCGATCGCTCTCGCAGCTGTTCACGGTCAAGCGTGAGCTTCTGCGGATCCGCAAGATCATCGGTCCCGAGCGCGAGGTGCTCCAGGTGCTGAGCCGCGACGACCTCGCGTGCTTCAAGGAGGGTGAGCGCGTCTACTTCCAGGACGTCTACGACCACGTCGTCCGGGTCACGGACGAGATCGATACGTTCCGCGAGCTCGTGAGCAACGTCGTCGACGCCGATCTGGCCGCGGTCTCGAACCGGCTGAACGAGGTGGTGAAGGTGCTGACCTCGATCGCGACGATCCTCCTGGTGATGACCGTCGTGACCGGGTTCTTCGGCCAGAACTTCACCTCCATCATCCCGTTCGACTCACCGGCGCTGTTCTGGGGCTCGGTCGCGTTCATGGTGGTGTCGGGCGCGGGCCTCGTCGTGTACTTCCGGCGGCGCGGCTGGCTTTAGCGTCCGCGCGGGCGCTCCGGTACACTTCCGTCGCTTGGCCGCACTCCGCACCCCGGGTGGAGCGCGTTGAACGCGGCGATCCTGGGCCAGCTCAGAACCGCATCCGTGGCCGTCGACGCGTCAGGGGATCCGGTCGCAGTACCTCCCGGAGTCACCATGCGCCCGCGACGGTCACGCGGATGAGCCTGTGTCCGGAGGCGATGTCTTCGCCATTTCCTGGCGGATCGCGGCAGCGGTCGGCATCCCGCTGTTCGCTGCGGCGTACCTCACGACCCGGCTCGATCCGACCGCGCCGCCGTGGCTCTCCCTCATTGTCATCCTCGTCGGCCTGCTGGTGGCTGGGGTCGGCATGTACCTCGTCCTGCGCAGCCTGATCTCCGAGCCTCCGGTCGTGACCGATGCCGCCCGCAAAGCGGGGCGCCGATGGGAGGCGGAGATCCAAGACGAGGAGCGTCGGCGCGAGGCGGAGCGGGAGGAGCGATGAGACGCACGCTCCAGGTGATCGCCGCGGTGAATGCCGCCACGCTCATCCTCGCCGCCGTCACTGGTCTTCTGCCGGCGTGGCCGGACATCCACCAGCCCGAGATCACCGGCATCCCACTGATCGAGATCGCGGGTGAGGACATCTCGATCTCGAACTCCCTCTTCACGATGTGGCTCGTCATGGCGGCCTTGATCGCGCTCTCGTGGGCGGCCACGCGGCAACTTGAGCTGATACCCGGACGGCTCCAGAACGCCATCGAAATGATCGTGCAGGGGTTCGCTGACTTCGTGATCGAGGTCGGCGGCCGACCGGCCCTCGTGTATCTGCCCCTGTTCGGGACATTGTTCCTGTTCATCGTCACCAGCAACTGGCTGGGGGTCGTGCCCTTCGTCGGTCAGATCGCATCCCTGAAAGTGCCGACATCCGACTATCACGTGACCGCCGGTTTGGCGCTGTCGAGCTTCGTCTTCTATCAGTGGGTGGGGATCCGCAAGCTGAGGCTCAGCTACTTCAAGCGCTTCGTGAACTTCTCCGGATTCAGCGAAGGGGCGTTCGTCGGAGCAGTGATGCTGATCCTCGTCGGCCCGATCGAGCTCATCTCGGAGCTGTTCCGCATCATCTCGCTTCTCCTGCGGCTCTGGGGGAACATCTGGGGCGGCGAGGTGTCGCTGTCGGTCATCTCCGCCCTTGTCGTGGTGCCCATCTTCGCGTCGCCGCTTATCGCTCTCGAGTTGCTCGTCGGCCTCGTGCAGGCGCTCGTCTTCTCCGTACTCGTTCTCGTATACATCGTCCTCGCGCGCGAGTCCCACGATGAGGAGGATCACGAAACACAAGAGGCGCAAGAACGTACCCACCACGCACCGACTTTGGGGTCGCAGACATCACAGGAGGTAGCGCACGCATGAATCTCGCTTGGCTCGGCGCAGGCTTCGCGGTCGGTCTCGGCGTCCTTGGCGCCGGTCTCGGTATCGGCATTCTCGGATCGAAGGCGGCGGAGGCGATCGGCCGGAATCCCGACGCGACGGGCCTCATCCGCACGAACGCGATCATCCTCGCGGCGTTCGCGGAAAGCCTCGGCATCTTCGCGTTCCTCATCGCCTTCCTCCTTCAGGGGAAGGCCCTCTAAGTGCTGTTCGGCATGCCGCTCGCCGAGGACCAAGGCGCCCTGCTGGTGCGTCCATTCTGGATCCTCGTCTCCATCGCGAACTTCATCGTGCTGCTCTACATCCTTCGGCGCGTGTTGTGGGGACCCGTCACGCGCATGTTGGACGAGCGCGCCCAGCGGATCCGCGAAGGCCTCGAGCACGCCGAGGCCGCCAGGCGCGAACGCGAGCAGATGCGGACCGAGGTCGAGCGGCTCCTGAACGAGGCGCGTCGCGAGGCTGCCGCGCTCAGCGAGCGGGCGACGAAGGCCGCCGAGGCCGCCGCGGCAGACATCCGCGCCCAGGCGAAGGCCGAGGCCGATCGCATCCGCGAGCGCGGTCGGTCCGACGCCGAGCAGCTCCATCAGCAGGCCCTCGCCGAGCTTCGCGGCGAGGTCGCGTCCATGGCCGTGCTGGCCGCGGGAAGGATCCTGGGCCGCGAGGTCGACCTGAACGCCCATCGGGCGCTCATCGAGCGGTCGCTCGACGAAGCCGGCGCCGAGATCGGACGGAGCTAGGTGCCGCTCTCCGGATCTTCGGCGCGTCGCTACGCGGAGGCGATCTACGACCTCGCGAAGGACGACGGCGCGATCGATACGCACCGCTCGTCGCTCGAGCGCCTCGCTGAAGGGCTCGACGCCGATGCGCGCCGAGCGCTGCGCGACCCGAGCGTTCCGATGGAGCGCCGGCTTGCGGCGATCGACGCGGCGGCCGCGGGGGAGCCGGCGGCGATCCGCTCCGTCCTCCGTCTGCTCGCGGAGCGCGATCGGATCGAGCTCCTTCCGGCGATCGCGCGGGCGTTCGGCGAGCTCGTCGACCGGCGCGCCGGCATCGCGCGCGGCAAGGTCACCACCGCCGTGGCACTGGACGACGCGCAGCGGCAGGCGTTCGTCGACCGCCTCGAGCGCGCATCCGGCAAGAAGATCCGGGCGACGTTCAGTGTCGACCCCGAGCTGATCGGCGGCGCCAGCGTCCAGGTCGGCGACCATCTCGTGGATGCCTCGGTCCGTGCGCAGCTCAACGCCTTGCGCGCGCGGCTCGCCAGCTAAGGAGAACGCCCCATGGCCACGACCGCGTCCGAGATCACCGACATCATCAAGGCCCAGATCAAGGGCTTCGAGGGCCGGACGGAGTCCGCCGACGTCGGCACGGTCGTGGAGATCGGCGACGGCATCGCCCGGATCCACGGGCTTGCCGGCTGCATGGCCTCCGAGCTCATCGATTTCGGCCATGACGTCTTCGGCCTCGCCTTCAACCTCGAAGAGGACACGGTGAGCGCGATCATCCTGGGCGAATACACCGAGATCAGCGAAGGCGCCGAGGTGCGCACCACCGGACGGATCGTGGAAACCCCGGTCGGCGACGCGCTCGTCGGTCGGGTGGTCGACCCACTCGGACGGCCGGTCGACGGCAAGGGCCCCATCCAGACGAAGGAGGCGAGGCCGGTCGACGTCGTGGCGCCCGGCGTGATCACCCGCAAGAACGTCGACACGCCGGTGCAGACCGGCATCAAGGTCATCGACACGATCACGCCGATCGGACGCGGGCAGCGCGAGCTCATCATCGGCGACCGCCAGACGGGCAAGAGCGCGGTCGCGATCGACACGATCATCAACCAGAAGGGCAAGGAGCTGATCTGCATCTACGTCGCGATCGGCCAGAAGGAATCGTCGGTCGCGCGGATCGTCGCGACGCTCGAGGAGCACGGCGCGATGGAGCACACCATCGTCGTCGTCGCGGGCGCGTCGGATCCGGCGACGCTCCAGTACCTCGCGCCGTTCGCGGGCTGCGCGATGGGCGAGTTCTTCCGCGACGGCGGCCGCGACGCCCTCGTCGTCTACGACGACCTCTCGAAGCACGCCTGGGCGTACCGTCAGGTCTCGCTGCTGACGCGCCGCCCGCCGGGGCGGGAGGCGTATCCGGGCGACGTGTTCTACCTGCACAGCCGCCTCCTCGAGCGCGCGGCGCGGCTCAACGACGAGAACGGCAACGGATCGCTCACGGCGCTGCCGATCATCGAGACGCAGGCGAACGACATCTCCGCGTACATCTCGACGAACGTCATCTCGATCACCGACGGGCAGATCTACCTGGAGACGGACCTCTTCAACCAGGGCATCCGGCCGGCGATGAACACGGGTCTCTCCGTGTCGCGGGTCGGCGGCGACGCGCAGACGAAGGCGATCAAGGCGGTCGTCGGCGGCCTCAAGGCGGACCTCGCCCAATACCGCGAGCTCGCGGCGTTCGCGCAGTTCGGCGCGGATCTGGACAAGGCGACACAGCAGCAGCTCCGCCGTGGCGAGCGGGTGACCGAGATCATGAAGCAGCCGCAGTACGAGCCGCTCGCGCTCGAGAAGCAGGTCGTCATCATCTTCGCCGCGACGAGCGGCTACCTCGATGACGTGCCGATCGGGAAGGTGCGCGAGTTCGAGCGCGAGCTCTATCGGTTCATGGACACGCAGTACGGGCGGATCGGCCAGGCGATCGCCGAAACGAAGCGGTTCGACGACGAGCAGAAGAAGCAGGTCCGCGCGATGCTCGACGAGTTCAAGAAGACCAAGGGCTACACCCAGACCGCGCCGGCGGCCGCTCCCGCCGCCGAGCCGGCGAAGGCCGCCGAGCCGGCGAAGGCTTAGAAGACCGATGCCAAGCGAGCGGGAGCTCCGGCGCCGCGTCCGGAGCATTCGCAACATCCAGCAGCTGACCCGGGCGATGCAGCTGGTCGCCGCGTCGAAGATGCGCCGGGCGCAGGAAGCGGTGCTCGCGTCGCGGCCCTACGAGGAGAAGCTCCGTTCGGTCCTCAACGATCTGGCCCCGTACGCCGACCCGGAGGTCGACCCGCTCCTGCGCCGGCACGACCCGGTGCGCCGCATCGTGGTCGTCCTGATCACGACCGACCGTGGCCTCGTCGGGCCGATGAACGTGAACCTCGTCCGGGCGACCGTCCGCTTCACGGCCGACCGGCCGCCGGCGACGTACATCGCGGTCGGCCGCAAGGGCATCGGCACGCTGCGGCGCATGCGGGCGAGCGTGAGCGCCGAGTTCCCGGGCATCCCCGACCGGCCGACGACCGCGGACACGAACGCGATCGCGCGCACGGCGGTGGACGAGTTCGTCGGCGGCAACGCCGATGAGGTGCACCTCGCGTTCACGCGCTTCATCAACACGCTCCGTCAGGAGCCGATGATCCGACGCCTTCTCCCGCTCGAGCCCGAGACCGAGCGCGCGCATGAGCGGGTGCTCCAGTACCTGTTCGAGCCCGATCCGGTCGAGGTGCTGAACCTCATCCTCCCGCGCTTCGTGGAGATCGCCGTGTATCAAGCGATCCTCGAGTCGAAGGCTTCGCAGTTCTCGGCGCAGATGGTCGCGATGCGCAACGCGACCGATTCGGCCGGCGAGCTCATCGACGAGATCACCCTCGCGGCGAACAAGGCGCGCCAGTCGCGGATCACGAAAGAGATGCTGGAGATCGCCTCCGGCGCGGAGGCGATGAAAGGATGACCGGGATGTCGGCTGCGACGGATGTGGCGACCAGGGAGAAGCGGCCCGCCGAAGGCGTTCAGTCCGGCGAGATCGTCCAGATCATCGGCCCGGTCGTCGACGTCCACTTCGAGGAAGGCCGGATGCCGGAGATCTACAGCGCCCTCTCGGTGACGAAGGACGACGGCAGTGTGGTCATCGCGGAGGTGCAGCAGCACCTCGGGAACAACTGGGTGCGGGCCGTCGCGATGGCCTCGACCGACGGGCTCCGCCGCGGCATGAAGGTCGTCGACACGGGCGGCCCGATCACGGTGCCCGTGGGCCCGCAGACCCTGGGGCGGCTGTTCAACGTCATCGGCGAGCCGATCGACGGAAAGGGCGCGGTCGAGGGCGTGCGGCGCGACCCGATCCACCGCTCGCCGCCCCCGTTCACCGACCAGTCGACCCAGGCCGAGATCTTCGAGACCGGCATGAAGGTCATCGACCTCATCTGCCCGTTCCTCAAGGGCGGCAAGTCGGCGGTCTTCGGCGGCGCCGGCACCGGCAAGACCATCGTCATCCAAGAGCTCATCCGCAACGTCGCGACCGAGCACGGCGGCTACTCCGTGTTCTGCGGTGTGGGCGAGCGTTCGCGCGAGGGTACGCAGCTGCTCGGCGAGATGAAGCAGTCGGGGGTCATCGACAAGATGGCGATGGTCTTCGGTCAGATGAACGAGCCGCCGGGCGCGCGCCTGCGGGTGGGGCTCACCGGTCTCACGATCGCCGAATACTTCCGCGACGAGGAGGGCAAGGACCTCCTCATCTTCATCGACAACATCTTCCGCTTCACCCAGGCCGGATCGGAGGTGTCGGCGCTGCTCGGCCGGATGCCGAGCGCGGTGGGCTACCAGCCGACGCTCGCGACCGAGATGGGCGAGCTGCAAGAGCGGATCACCTCGACGAAGAAGGGCTCGATCACCTCGCTCCAGGCGGTGTTCGTCCCCGCCGACGACTACACCGACCCGGCGCCGGCGACGACGTTCGCACATCTCGACGCGTCGATCCGCCTCGAGCGCTACCTGACCGAGCTCGCCCTCTACCCCGCGGTCGACCCCCTCACCTCGACGAGCCGGGCGCTCGATCCGCAGATCGTCGGGCAGGATCACTACGACACCGCCCGCGAAGTGCAGCGCGTGCTTCAGCGGTACAAGGACCTCCAGGACATCATCGCCATCCTCGGGGTCGACGAGCTCTCCGACGACGACAAGCTCCTTGTCGCCCGCGCGCGGAAGATCCAGCGCTTCCTCGCCCAGCCGATGTTCGTCGCGGAGCAGTTCACCGGCCTCCCCGGCGTGTACGTGAAGGTGAGCGACACCGTCCGCTCGTTCAAGGAGGTCCTCGAGGGCAAGCACGACGACCTGTCCGAGCAGGCCTTCTACAACGTCGGCACCGTCGAGCAGGCCCGCGAGAAGAGCGAGCGCCTCGCCCGCGAGGCCGCGTAGCGATGCCCATCCGGCTCGAGATCGTCACGCCCGAGCGTGCGGTGTACGCCGACGACGTCGACATGGTCATCGCCCCGGCGAGCGAGGGCTACGTCGGCATCCTGCCGCATCACACGCCGCTGCTCACGACCCTGGGGCCCGGCGAGCTGCGGGTGAAGAAGGGTGGCGTGGAGACGTCGCTCGCGGTCTTCGGCGGCTTCATGGACGTGCGCGGTGATCGGGTGATCGTGCTGACCGACGCCGCCGAGCACGCCGAGGAGATCGACGCCTCGCGGGCCGAAGAGGCCCGCGAGCGGGCCCGCCGGACGCTCGAGGCCGGTCCGGCGGGGATGGAAGAGCAGCGCGCGCGGGCCGCGCTCGAGCGCGCCATGATCCGTATCAGAGTGAGCGAAAGACGTAGGCGCCGCGGCCTCTAGGCCCTACGCTCGATCGACCGGCAACCTGCTTCCGGCATGCTTCGTGAAAGAGTGGGTGCCATGAGCGGCGCGCGCGTCTTCGGCTGGCTCGCGAGGCTCGTCGTTCTGGGCTTCGTGGTCTCCGCCTGTGCCAGCGACGCGCGCGAGCTGAACGACCCCTCGAGCGGCATGGAGTCGATGCCGGATTCGATGCACGCGGTCTCGGACACGCTCGCGACGCCCGGCGTGCAGGCAGCGGTCGTCGTCCCGCAGACCCAGACGGCGGCCGACCTGGCGGCCGCCAAGCCGGCGCAGAGCGCTTCCGGACCCGGGCAGCAGGCCGCACCGGCGTACGCGAAGCTCCGCGTGTTCGTCGCAAGCGAGACCACCGAACAGGTCTGGGTCCTCGAGGGCGCGCCGAAGGCGCAGTTCGCCGTCGTCGCGCGGATCCCCGTCGGCAAGCTGCCGCATCAGATGGCGATCTCGCCGGACGGCAAGTGGGTCGCGGTGAACGACCGGTTGTCGGACCAGACCTCGATCATCGATCCGGTCGCGATGAAGGAGGTCGCGCGGGTCAAGGTGGGCAA
>DASWCU010000019.1:0-5177 GCA_036389935.1 Candidatus Limnocylindria bacterium | reverse complement strand
AGGTCGCTGCCGCTCGCGGCGCTCTGGCCCTGGGCCACGAGGCCCACCGCGAAGGCCTTGCTCATACGCTGATCCACACCCAAAGCGGAGAGGCGCGTCGGATCGCCACTGGTGAGCGCCGCCGTCTCGGCCGCGGTGAGGTCGGTCCCCCTGAGCGCGGACTTCGGGTCCGACTTCAGCTGGCGGCGGAACGCCGGATCGCCGATCGCGCGCTGGATCACCTGCCCGAGGGTCGTCTTCGTCATGTCGTTGGTTTCCTTTCAGCTCTCGACGTGCTGGCCGGAGCGTGGGCCTCCGCCCGGGAGGCCACGATCAAGGCGCGAACGCGGTGACTGTGAATTTCCGAACGTTTCTCACTCGAGCTCGGGCAGCTCGACCGGCTCGTCGCGAGGCTTGCACACGCCGCAGTGGATCGCGTCCTCGACCACGAGCGCGCGGAGGACATCGTGCTTCTTGCCCCGGACCACCTCGAGGATGAACGGGTGCACCTTCGCGTGCTCCCGACAGGCCCCGCGGCCGCAGAAGCGGCAGGAGGCGAGGGCGGGCCGCTCACAGGTCCAGCAGTCCATCACCTTCCTCCAGCGACCGCGCCGCCAAGCCCGGCGCCCACATAGTGACCGGTCCGGGTCCGGAACTCCCTCATGGTCTCACCGGAGGCCTTCACGAGGAGAGCAAAATCGTTTCGGGCGAGCCCGGCGAGCACGAGGTCGGTCACCGCGGTCACGGTGGCGGTCCGCGGACCGCCGAACAGGAGGGCGAGCTCGCCGAAGCCCTCACCGGGCCCCAGGGGTCGAACGGCGGTCCCGTCCGGCAGGCTCACCTGGGCCGTGCCTTCCCGGATGACGTAGTAGCGGTCGCTCGGGTCGCCCGCCCGGAAGACCGGCTCACCGGCCGCGACCCGGCGCGTGCGGAGCCGGGCGGCGATCCGGTCCAGCTCGGTGCCCTTGAGATCGCGGAAGAACGGCAGCTTCGCGAGCCCCTCGCGCTCCTCCGAGGACGCGCGCACCCGCGCGGCGACCTCGTACCGGTCGCGGACCCAGCGATTGAACTGCGAGCGATCGAGCGACCAGAGCACGCTCGGGGCGGCGGCGCGGACGGTGACCGATCGCGGGCGGCCGTCGAGCAGCGAGAGCTCGCCGAAGCCCTCGCCCGGCACGACGGCGTTCAGCGCCGTGCCGTCGGCGGCGACCGCCTCCACGCGCCCGGAACGCACGACGTAGAAGCGGTCGCCGGGCTCGCCGGCGGTCACGACGATGTCGCCGGTCTCGTAGCGCTCCTCCTCGAGGTGCGACGCGATCGCGGCGAGGGCCTGCGGCGTGAGGCCGAGGAGGAACGGAACGCGGGCGAGGACGTGCACGCGCTCGGCGAGCACCGAGCGCTCGCGCGCACGCCGGCGTTTCGCGGGCAGGCTGGTGATCGATCGCACGATGCCCCAGAAGCGCGCGACGAGCGTGACGAGCAGCGGGCCGACGAAGATGAGCGCGATGAGGGCGAGCGCCACCACGCCCGCCGGGCCCTGGCTGAAGAGCTCGCCCGTGGCCACGCCGAGCCGCGCCTCCCAGAGCACCAGCGAAGAAATGAGCATGAGGAAAGAGATCACGATCGCGAGCGAGCCGTAGATCGCGAGGCCGATCTCCGCGCGGCTCCACTTCTGGCGCCGGCGGATCTTCGGCATGAGGTTGCCGCGGACGAACGCGACGGCGCGCGGTCGCAGGAACGGCGCATCGAGCGCGTCGACCAGGACGTGGTACCCGTCGAGGTCGAGGATCGGCAGGAGGTTGAACACGAACTGGAAGATGAAGAGGCTTGCCGCCTTGAAGCCGATGTCGCCGGCGAACGTCTCGGGCGCGGCGGCCGCGACCACGGCACAGGCGGCGCCGACGACGAGGCCGCCGATCGGTCCGGCGAGCGACACGACGACGCGCTGCCGGCGCGGCGCGACGCTCATGTCCGTCGAATCCACGTAGAAGCAGGGGAAGAGGTAGTAGATCGCCACGCCGAGCCGCCGGACATGCCGGCCGAAGTGGACGATCGCGAGGGCGTGCCCGGCCTCGTGGACCGACACCGAGACGACCTGCAGCAGGATCAGCGCGACGATGCCCTGCACGTATGAGCCGTTCACCGTGAAGAGCGAGTGGTGCGGCGGTGTCGTGGTGAACTCCTGGAACCAGACGAAGGTGCCGTACGCGGCGAACGCGATGAGCGCGGCCGCGCCGATCCTCGTGAACGCGAGCCAGCCGCCGGCGCGGTAGATCGCCTGGACCGGGCCGTCGGCGTTCGCCCAGCTCGCGATGTTCCAGACGATGAGCCGGCGGAGCAGGATCTGGAGCCGCCGGAGCGGATCGCGCATCGCGCGGCGCATGAACAGGCGCTGGTACACGCGGGGCCGAGGCTCGCCGAAGAAGGCGTTCGTCGCGAGCGCGGCGGTGAGGCGGGCCATCCGGTCGAGCGCGAACGAGCCGCTCTCCAGCAGCTGCTCGATGAGGATCTCCTGCACCGTGCGCAGGCCGTCCATGCGCTCGTAGAGCGCGACATCGGCCGGTTCGAGCCGGAGGTACGAGCCGGCGCCGCCGTCACCGTGCGGGTTCCGCAGGATCGTGTACGGTCCGCCGCGATCCGCCAGGTCCTGGCGCTCGATGTCGGGTAGGGGACGCGGGACGAACGACGCGTAGTCGATGCGTTCCCGGAGGACGTCCCAGATGCTGGTGGTGGTCGTGGCGGTATCGCCCGCGGCGGTGATCGCTATAGGGGTGCGGTCTACCAAACGGCCACTCGGCTGTCCAGGCAGGGAAAGGCGTATTTCCCCGATGTGGCGTCAAAGCGGCGCTAGTCTCGCGTCATGACGACGGATCGGGCGGGCCCGCCCGCGACCACGCACGTCGGTCCGCGCGTCGGGGTGGGCCTCTCCACGAGCGAGAGCGGACGCGAGGCCGCTCGCGCCGCGATCGCCGCCGCCCTCGCGCCCCTCGAGGGCGAGCCCGCGGACCTCGTCCTGCTATTCGTGTCCCCGCAGTTCGACGGCGAGCTGCGCGCGATCATCGACGTCGCGAGCGACCGGGTCGAGGGTGCGACCCTCGTTGGCTGCTCCGCGGAAGGTGTCATCGGCGTGACGCACGAGGTCGAGGGCGCGCCCGCGATCGCGGCGTGGGCTGCCGCGCTTCCAGGCATCGGGGTGCAGCCGTTCCGGCTCACGTTCACGCGCGAGGACGATCACGCGATCATCGAGGGACTCGAGGATCTGCCGGCACCCGAGGCGCAACCGGTCGTGCTCATGCTGGCCGATCCGTTCTCGTTCCCGGCCGACCTGCTGCTCGATCACCTGAACGGGGCTGCGCCTGGGATCCCGATCGTCGGCGGAATGGCCTCGGGCGGGCTCGAGGCCGGACGCAACGCGCTCTTCTTCAACGACGAGATCCTGCGCGATGGAGCGGTGGGCGCGATCCTCACCGGCCCAGGCATGACGACGCTGGTGTCGCAGGGCTGCCGACCCGTGGGCGAGACGTACGCGGTCACTCGGTCCGAGGCGAACATGGTGTATGAGCTCGGCGGCGCGCCCGCGGCGCGGCGGATCGAGGAGCTCTACGCCGCGTCGAACGAACGCGACAAGCTCCTCATGCGCCGCGGCCTGCACATCGGGAGCGCCATCACCGAGCTGAAACCCGAGCTCGGGCGCGGCGATTTCCTGGTGCGCAATCTGATCGGGCTGGACCAGGACTCGGGCGCGATAGCGATCAGCGACGTCGTCGAGGTCGGGCAGACAGTGCAGTTCCAGGTGCGGGATGCCGGCTCGGCACGAGAGGATCTGCGCCTCGTGCTCGAGCGCGAGCGCCGCGCCGAGCGCGGCCCGGTGGCCGGCGCGCTCCTGTTCTCGTGCAACGGGCGCGGCCAGGCGCTCTTTGGCGAGCCCGATCACGACGTCGGCGCGGTGCGGCGGGTTTTCGGCGAGGTGCCGGTGGCCGGGTTCTTCGCCGCGGGCGAGATCGGCCCGGTGGCGGGCAAGAACTTCCTCCACGGCTTCACCGCCTCGCTGCTCCTGCTGCGCTCGGCCTAGCGACAGGACGCCCGGCTGGGCGTGTGCTCGACAGACACGCCCAGGTGACGTTCACTCCTGCCGCATTTCACAGCGGGGGAGGACCTTTCATGAAGCGGCTCATCGCCGTCGCGACGCTCGCGGTGACGCTCGCATTGTCCAATGTCGCACTCGCGACCACGACGTACAACGATGCGGTCTTCGGCTACGAGATCTACGCGACGAGCACGACCGGCGTCTTCACCGGGAAGGCTGGGGGCGACCTTCCGGGGAACTGGTTCGCGGTCGTGAATCACACGACGCCGTTGCCGGCCATCCCGAGCGATCCACCGGCCACGATCACGGCGGGCTCGTACTTCATCCTGTGGACGTCGATCGGCGGTGAGGCGACGAACGTGACCGGGACCTTCGCACCCGGCGGAACGGTGGCGTTCGTCTCGCAGGCCCCGGGCTGCGGCAGCCAGACGTACAGCGTCGTCGGGTCGTTCAGCGGACTGCTCGTGGACGGCGTCCCGGCTCCGGGAAGCGGCGGCACATTCGCCGCGACGCTCACCCATTACCGGGCGTACCTCTTCGGCCGCTGCAGGACCTTGGCGGCGACGGTGGTTGGCGCGGTGAGCCTGACGTTCTGATCGCACGCCGGCTGTGGGTCGCCCGCGCGGCCCACAGCCGCGCTGTGCGGTCAGATGCCGGTGTCGACTGAGCGCTCCGAGGTCGACCGCTCTCTGCTGCGGCACGCGTCTTCACGGTCGCGGCTAGTCGTGACCGAGAGTCACCGGGCATCGCGGCGACTCGGCGAGGCCGGATGCCCATCGGCAAGCCGTGGTCGTGGCTGCTGAGGGGCAGAGGCGCACGACCCGGTGAAGAACGACCTTGGGCCCTATCGGGCGCCTGCCGGGGCTCGCAGGATCGGTCGATGGCGAGCGTTCCGGCCGAGCTTCTCTTCACGATCGTCGCGCTCGTGCTGGTCGCGGTCGCGACGGGCACCCTTACCGCGCGCCTCTTCGTGGCGGCGAGCCGGCCCCGTCCCCACGGAGGCGGGACTCGCAAGGACGGGTAAGAGCGAGCCAGATCCTCCGACGCACGCTCGGCGGTCCGAGGCTGGCCTCTTTAGGAGATCGCGAATTCTTCGGCAGATCGCGTCCGG
>DASWCU010000018.1:0-17466 GCA_036389935.1 Candidatus Limnocylindria bacterium | reverse complement strand
GCGAAGGTCGTCGACGCGGCATTCACCGCATACGGAAGCGCGACGTTCCCGGACCTCGGTACCACGCCCTCCGGCGACCACCCGACGATCAAGCGCGTCGATCTGTCCGTCGACGACACGACGTTCGCGAACGCGATCCAGGCGACGCTCGACGAGTCGTCGGGAATGTGGAGCGTACCCGTCCCACGTCTCGCGCCAGGTGCGCACGCGCTCTACGCCCGCGCGTCGATCGACCGCAACAGCTCGCCCAACGCCACGCGCAACGTCACCGTGCTCGACACACAGACCTCGCCGCGGGTCCAGTGGCAGGTCACCCGGGTCGGGACTGCGCCGACCGAGGCAGGGTGGCAACCGGCGGGCGGTCTCCTGAGCTGGGCGTTCTCCGTGAACACCAAGACCTACGGAAAGGGCGACTTCACGATCACGGTGCGCCTGCTCGAACAAGGCGTCACCACCGCGACCTCATCGGTGCTGGTGCACTTCTCGGGCAACTGACCCTCCCCTGAGCGATCGCGATGGCCCGGTCCGCCATGGGCCGGGCCAACGCTTCGTCCCCGCCCGCCAATAGGACTTCTTCCTCGCCGCCGCTGGCACTTTCTGACGCGGCGCGACCGTTGTGTCGCCGACCGGACCAGCCCTAGCGTGATCGGTCGTCGCGTGGTCGCGAGAGGCGGTGATGCGCTTGAGCTGATGCGCGGGCCTTCGCGTGTCCAGCGTTCGCACACCAGTGGAGGAAGGTCAGATGAAGCGCATCACCAGCACGTTCACGACATTGGTCGTGGTCATCGCATTCACCCTCACCGGCGTCTCAGGCTCGAGCGCGGGCGTCGCCCTGGGCGTCTCGAACGCCGTCGTCGCCTCGGCGACGGGCGCGGGCATGACGACGTTCGGCGGCGAGCAGCGGACCTTCGCGTTCAGCGTCCGGAAGTACGCCGACGGAAGCGTCAAAGGCGAGGCACAGCTCGATAACCGCTTCCAGGAACGCCGGTCGCACGTCGTGATCGACTGCCTCGTCGTGAATGGCAACCGGGCCTACGTCAGCGGGATCGTCACCCGTTCGACCGTGCCCGGAGACGTCGGCCTGATCTGGGACTTCGCCGTGGAGGACAACGGCGAGGGCTCCGGCGACCCCACGGACCGCATGACGCTCCTCTACGTATTCTTCCCGCAGATCTACCCGTGCACGAGCGCCGCACTGCAGGCCTACCTGGATGGCGTATTCGCCCCGATCGAGTCCGGGAACATCCAGGTCCACTGAGCGATCGGGCGGTCGGGGCCGGGTCGATCCGGCCCCGACCGCGACCCCACCGTCGCGCGTGCAAGCCGCGGCCGATATACCGAGTCATGCAGGCCGACCCGCGGCACTGGCTGCGCCGGCTCGCGCCTGACCGCGTGCAGTTCCAGGTGATCCTCGGCTCCCTGCTGGGCGACGGCGTCATCCTCGGTGGTCCGTTCGAGCGGCGGCTCCGGATAACGCACGCGGTCGGTCGCGCGGACTACGTGTGGTGGAAGTACGACCGACTCGGTCCGCTTGCCGCCGACGCGCCGGTCGAACACGACGGTCGCCTCTGTTTCGCCACGATCGCCCATCCGCTGTTCGACGATCTCGCCACACTGCCCCGCCGCAGGCTGCTCGAGCTGGTCGCGCCACTCGGCCTCGCGGTCTGGATGACGGACGTCGGTCGGCTCGAGCTGCGCGCCGATGCGTTCCTTCCCGCGCAGCGCGCGGTCGCGCTCAGCGTCGGGTGAGCGGGCCGCCGATCAGGCGGCGGCGGGAGCCGGCTGCCGGCCGACGAGCGACGTGAGCGTCCGGCGGAGGTTCTGGATCGCGCGGCCGTGGAGCTGTGACGCCCGCGCTTCGGTGATGCCCATCCGGACCGCCGACTCCCGGAGGGTCAGCGACTCGCCGTAGTAGCGGGCCAGCAGCTCGCGCTGCCGGACCGGGAGGAAGGCGAGGGCGCTCTCGACCCGCATCCGCAGGTCCTCGCCCTCGAACCGCTCATCAAGGTCGTCCTGCGACGCCCAATCACGATCGCCGGACTGGAGGAGCGCGTCGAGCGAGAGGGTCGAGCTGAACGCCCCGATCGCGGGCTCGGCGTCGTCGGCCACGGGCGCGCGGGCGCGGCGCCGCTCGGATCTCGTGTGATCGTCGGTGCGCCGCAGCTCGTCCAAGACCGCACCGCGGATCCGCAGCGCCGCGTAGCCCTCGAATGGAACACCGCGGTCCGGATCGAAGCGGTCGACCGCATCGATGAGGCCGAGGATCGCCGCGGACTCCAGGTCATCCTGCCCGGCGAGCACGCCGGTGGGAACGCGCATCCGACGCGCGAGCGACGTCGCCAGCGGCGCGTAGCGCTCGATGAGCGCGCAGCGCGACGCGGTGTCCCCGTTACGGCAGCTTGCCCACAGCTGGGCGGACTCCACGGACTCCCCCTTCGCCCCACCGGTCGGCCTTCCGACCGTCCGGTACGAGAGGAATCGTGGCGCCCGCGTGATGCGCGACTGAAGCCCCGGTCAGGCACAGTTCACATACCTACTCGGGTCGCGCGTCGTCTATTCGATGAGTGAGGAGCGCAGTGCCAGAACGACCGCGTGGGTGCGATCCGTCGCACCGAGCTTCGCGATGAGCATCTGGACGCCCTTCTTCACGGTGTCCTCGGCGAGGACCATCGCGCGCGCGATCTCTTTGTTCGTGTAGCCCTCCGCGAGATACCGCAAAAGCTCGAGTTCACGCGGGCTCAGCGCCTCTTTCGGCCGTTCCGCTCGAAGTGCGTCGGCTTGCGGCTCAGCCGCGGGCTCGGTAGGTACGTGCACAGTCCGAGTGGGGGATTTCTGTATGCCGTCTACGCCATCGCGCTGCTCTGCGAGCGCGAACGCTTCCTCTGGACCGAGCGCCGAGAGGCCGGATGCCGCCGCTCGTAGCGCCGCCACGACCCGCGTCGCGGGCGCCGCCTTCGTGAGATACCCGACCGCGCCTGCTCGGACCGCCGCGCGTACCCGTTCGGCACCGCCTTCGATGCTGTATGCGATGACCGGTAGATCGGGCGCGGCCGCGTGCAGCCGCTCGATCACCTCGACGCCATCCGAGTCGGGGAGGCCCAGATCGACGAGCGCGACGTCCGCCTGCCCGTGGCGCGCGTGCTCGACCGCCTCGGCGGACGTCGCGCTGAGCGCCGCGAGGACCAGGCCCTCGCGCTCCAGGAGCGACCGGATGCCGAGTCGCATCAACGGATGGTCCTCGACCGCGAGCACGCGGAGGGCCTGGCCGGACGATCCGTTGCCGAAGGGCGCCGGCGCCTGCCGCACCCGTTCGGGCTCCGGCTCGCGCGAGTCGGGCAAGGCGACCTCGGAGGCGGGCCTTGCGGCCGTGGGCTCCGACCCGACCGCCCGGGCCAGCTCGTCCGCGAGATCGGTCGCAAGCGCCCGATCGTCGGCGTCGAAGTCCTCGGCGCCGGCCGTTCGCTTCACGCTCAGCACCCCGATGATCCGGGGGCCCACCCGGAGCGGGATGATGAGCGCGGTCCCGGCATCCGGATCGGTCCCCACGAACCGGTCGTCCGCGACCCGGCCGCGGAGCTCCATCGTCTCGCCGCTCTTCGCCACCCATCCGGCGATCCCGTCGCCGATCCGTTGCCGATGGCCGACAACGCCCCCGGGGAGCCCGACCGCGGCCCGAAGGTGCAGCTCCTGACCGTCCACGAGCATGATCGACGCACCGTTCGCGTCGATGCTCTCGGCGATCTGGGCGGCGGCCCGGGCGAGCGCGGCGGGATCGCGAGGACGCTCGAGCTCGGCCCGGACCGATCGCTGCGCGGCGTGCGCCGCGGCGACCCGTTCCGCGGCGGCGACGTCCCGTCCGCTCTCGATCGCGTCGGCCATGAGCTGGGCGCCGGCGCGCGCGGCGGAGGCTTCCAGCGCGTCGAACGGGAGGCGATGGCGCATCGCGCAGAGGCAGGATGAGGCGTCGCCACGCTCGATCCGCGCGAGGACGGCGTACGAGACTTCGTCGCCCCAGCGGCCGGCGGGGATGGCCGTCGTCACGGGGCCATCGCCCTCGAAGGCCGCGCGGAGCCGATCGGCGCCGATGACCGCGGCCCAATCCAGGTCGGTGTCGATCCGGTACGAAAAGAGCGTCGCGTACGCTCCCTCGCGGCGCGAGATCACAGCGGTCCCCTCGGCGCGAAGCAGAGTAGCCGCGTGCTCGAGGCGTTCGGGCCAGCGCGCCGTCGCGTTGACGGGATGACCTCCCGATTGCGGGTCGGAGACCCTTTTGCGGATTCTACCGACCGGGTACCCCGAACGGGTCGCAGGATGGTCACGGGTGGCACGTCAAATGCCGCCGAGCATCGTGTGTCGACGCACATCGACCGAGACCAGGAAATGGACATCGAGGTCCCCCACATGGGTGAAGAGCCGCCACCGCAGACGATGGCCGAGCTGCTCGAGGAGGCCGAGCGATCGGAGCACGCCGTCCGGCCGCTCCGCTCGGGCGAGACCGTCGAGGGCACGGTCGCGGCGATCAGCGGTGACGAGGTGCTCGTCGATCTCGGTGGTCGTTCCGCGGGCGTCCTTTCGCTGCGCGACTCCAACAGCGCGCTCGACGAGCCGCTCGAGATCGGCGACAGCGTGCATGCGCTCGTCGTGCATGCGGAGGGGCCCCAAGGGCACGCGGTCCTCTCGCTCCGGCGTGCGCGCGGGACGCGGCGCTGGTCGGAGATGGAGGAGAACCAAAAGCAGGGCGCGGTCCTGACCGCGCCGGTCGTCGAGGCGAATCGCGGTGGCGTCGTCGTCGACGTGGGACTGCGTGGCTTCGTGCCGCTCTCGCAGCTCAGCTCGCTCGGTGCGCTCGAGCGGCCGGCGACGCCGACCGAGAGCGTGCCCGAGGCGGTGCGAGCGCTCATCGGCAAGGAGCTCACGGTCAAGGTCATCGAGGTGGATCAGAAGCGGAACCGGCTGATCCTCTCGGAGAAGGCGGCCACCCAGGAGATCCGCCGGCAGCGGAAGGCCCGCGCGGCATCGGAGCTCAAAGTGGGCGACATGCTCGACGGAACGGTCACCCACATCACCGGGTTCGGCCTATTCGTCGACGTGGGCATCGCCGACGGCCTCGTCCATCGATCCGAGATCACCTGGGACAAGGCGGTGAACCCGATGACCCTCCATCGGGTAGGCGATCAGGTGCGAGTGGTCGTGACCGGCATCGACCCTGAGAAGGAGCGGATCTCCCTCTCGATCAAACGCCTCCAGCAGGATCCCTGGGAGCTCGTCGGGACGGAGATCGCCGAGGGCGGCGTGTATGACGCGACCGTCACCCGGCTCATGCCATTCGGCGCGTTCGTGCGGATCGCCGAGGGCCTGGAGGGCCTCGTGCACGTGAGTGAGCTCGCTTCGCATCGCGTGGCCACCCCCGGCGACGCCGTCCAGGAAGGCGAGCGCGTCCGTGTGCGTGTCGTGGCGGTCGACCGGGAACGGCGCCGGCTGTCGCTCTCCATCCGGCAGGCTGACGAGCGGTTTTCGGCGAATCCGAACGTATAATCGGAACACGATGGCGTCTTCATCCGTATACATGGCAAGAGTCGGCTGATGGGTCCGTTCGATCGGTTCAACGACCGCGCGAAGCGCGTGCTGGCACTTGCCCAGGACGAGGCGATCCGCTTCAACCACAACTACATCGGGACGGAGCACCTCCTCCTCGGCCTCGTCCGGGAGGGTGAGGGCGTCGCCGCCCGGGTGCTCGACTCGCTCGGGGTCGAGCTCTCCAAGGTGCGGACGGCGGTCGAATTCATCATCGGTCGCGGGGACTCGACGACCTCGCCCAGCGAGATCACGCTTTCGCCGCGCACGAAGAAGGTCATCGAGCTGGCCATCGACGAGGCCCGCAAGCTCGGGCACAGCCACGTGGGCACCGAGCACCTGCTGCTCGGCCTGGTCCGGGAGGGCGAGGGGATCGCGTCAGGGGTCCTCGAGTCGCTCGGGGTGTCCTTGGAGAAGGTCCGCCACCAGGTCATCGCCACCCTCGGCCAGCAGCACCCGGCCACGCAAGGCGAGGCGGCCGGCGCCGGGGCGAAGTCCGGCAGCTCGAAGACGCCGACCCTCGACCAGCTCGGGGTGAACCTCACCCAGATGGCCAAAGCGGGCCAGCTCGACCCGGTCATCGGGCGCGAGAAGGAGATCGAGCGGGTCATCCAGATCCTCTCGCGACGGACGAAGAACAACCCGGCCCTCATCGGGGAGCCCGGCGTCGGCAAGACCGCCATCGCCGAGGGCCTGGCCCACCGGATCGTGAAGGGCGATGTGCCAGAGACGCTGCAGGGCAAGCGCGTGCTCACCCTCGACATCGGCTCGCTCGTCGCCGGGACGAAGTACCGCGGAGAGTTCGAGGAGCGGCTCAAGAAGATCATCGAGGAGCTCCGCCACGCCCACGATGTCGTCCTGTTCATCGACGAGCTCCACACCCTGGTCGGCGCCGGCGCGGCCGAGGGCGCCGTCGACGCGGCGAACATCCTGAAGCCGTCGCTCGCCCGCGGCGAGCTCCAGTGCATCGGCGCGACGACCCTGGACGAGTTCCGGAAGTACATCGAGCGCGACGCTGCCCTCGAGCGCCGCTTCCAGCCGGTCATGGTCGAGGAGCCGTCGATCGAGGAGACGGTCGACATCCTCAAGGGGATCCGTTCCCGCTACGAGGACCATCACAAGGTCTCGATCAGCGACGAGGCGGTCAAGGCGTCCACCGAGCTCTCGGCCCGGTACATCACAGACCGGTTCCTTCCCGACAAGGCGATCGATCTCATGGACGAGGCCTCGAGCCGGGTGCGGCTGCGCTACTCGACGGTGCCGCAGGAGATGAAGGACGCGCAGAAGGAGCTCGACCGCGTGGCCACCGAGAAGGAAGCCGCGATGGAGGGGCAGCAGTACGAGCTCGCGTCGACGTTGCGTCAGGCCGAGCGGACGCAGCAGGACAAGCTCCAGCAGGCGAAGGCCGACTGGCTGCTCGCCCAATCGCAGAAGCGGCCCGAGGTCACCGAGGAGGACATCGCCGAGGTCGTCTCGATGTGGACCGGCATCCCCGTGCGCCGTCTCGCGGAGGAGGAGACCCAGAAGCTCCTCAAGATGGAGGAGGCGCTCCACGCGAAGGTCATCGGCCAGGACGAGGCGATCAAGACCATCTCGCGGGCCGTCCGCCGCGCCCGCGCCGGCCTGAAGGATCCCCGCCGGCCGATCGGCGCGTTCTTCTTCGTCGGGCCGACCGGCTCGGGCAAGACGCATCTCGCGCGATCGCTCGCCGAGTTCATGTTCGGCAACGCCGACAACATGGTGAAGATCGACATGTCCGACTACATGGAGCGGCACAACGTGTCGCGCCTGGTCGGATCGCCGCCCGGCTACGTCGGGTACGAAGAGGGCGGCCAGCTCACGGAGACGGTCCGCCGCAAGAGCTACTGCGTGATCCTGCTCGACGAGCTCGAGAAGGCGCACCCCGAGGTCTTCAACATCCTGCTGCAGATCTTCGACGAGGGCCGGCTCTCCGACGCGAAGGGCCGCACCGTCGACTTCCGCAACACGATCATCATCATGACCAGCAACCTCGCGCAGAAGATGCTGAAGAGCGAGCAGGCCCTCGGCTTCCGCTCGAAGGGCGAGGGCGACGACCCCGCGACCGCCGCCGCGTACGAGCGGATGAAGGAGCGCGTGAACGACGAGATGAAGCGCTTCTTCCGGCCGGAGTTCCTCAACCGGATAGACGCGACCGTCGTGTTCCAGCCGCTGACGAAGCCCGAGATCCGCAAGATCGTCGAGCTCGAGCTCGAAGGTGTGCGGAAGCAGCTCGCGTCGCAGGCGATGACCCTGATCGTCACCGACGAGGCGAAGGACCACATCGCGACGGTGGGCTACGACACGAACTTCGGCGCCCGGCCGCTCGGCCGCGCGATCCAGAACGAGATCGCCGACCCGCTCGCCGAGATGCTGCTCGAGGCGAGGTTCGTCACCGGCGATTCGGTGCGGATCGATGCCAAGGACGGCAAGCTCGTGATCGAGAAGGCCGACGTCTCGGACGAGGCCCGCAAGCCCGAGCCCGTCGCGCCCTAGCGACCCGGCGGAAGCGCTCCCATAGCCCAGCTTTCGCTGACGCGCGCCCGGGACATCGAGGAGCTCGAGGCCATCGCCCGACCCTTCCTCGCCGCGCGCGAGGCCGAGCACAACCTGCTGTTCGGCATCCTCGCCGGCATCCGTGCGGGCGAATATCGGACCGAGCCGTTCTTCGCCGTCGTTCGCGCCGGTCGTCAGGTCGTCGCGGTCGCGCTTCGCACGCCGCCGTTCAACCTGGTCCTCTCGACCGTCGACGATCCGGCGGCCATCCCGGTCCTCGTCGCCGAGCTCGCGTCGCTCTCGCCGGAGCTCCCCGGTGTGCTCGGGCCCGTGGACCATGCCCGGCGCTTCGCGGAGCTGTGGCAGGAGCGGACCGGGCGCGTGGCGGAGCTCCACACCGCCGAGCGTGCCTTCCGCCTCACGAAGGTCATTCCGCCGCGGTCGGTCGCCGGCGCGATGCGGCTCGCCGAGGCTCGAGATCGCGCGCTGATCGTGGCGTGGCTCGTCGCCTTCGGGGCCGAGGCCCTGCGTGAGACCCGGGACCCGGCGGAGATGGCGTCGTTCGCCGACCGGCTCATCGCCCGGCGTGGCGGTCGCGCGCTGTACCTCTGGGAGGACGCCCGCCCTGTGTCCATGACGCTGGCGAGCGCGGTCACCCCGCACGGCAGCCGGATCGGTGCGGTCTACACGCCGCCCGAGCTGCGCGGCCGCGGCTACGCGAGCGCCCTCGTCGCCGCGGTGAGCCAGCGCGAGCTCGACCGCGGGCGCCGCTTCTGCTTCCTGTTCACCGACCTCGCGAACCCGACGTCGAACAAGATCTACCAGGCGATCGGCTACGAGCCGGTCTGCGACGTGGACGACTACCGCTTCGCGGAGCGCCCCGCCGCCCCCTGACGCGCGCCGGGCCGCGCGATCGCCGGCACGCCGGGCCGCGGCAAGACGTCCCCGATACTGGAGCCATGCCGAAGACCGAGACGCGGACCGCGTTCGTCTGCCAGCAGTGCGGGCTGCAGTCGCCGAAGTGGGTCGGCCGCTGCCCGAGCTGCGACGGCTGGAACACGTTCGTGGAGGAGCGGATCGTCCCGCTCCCGAAGGGCCGCGCGGGCGCGGCTCGCGCGCCCCGCGAGCCCATCGGGCTCGACGCGGTCCCCGCCGATGCCGAGCAGCGCATCCCGACCGGCATCGGGGAATTCGATCGGGTGCTGGGCGGGGGGATCGTGCGCGGATCCCTCGTGCTGCTCGGTGGCGACCCGGGGATCGGGAAGAGCTCCCTCCTCATGCAGGCCTCGGGCGAGCTGCGCAGCCGCGGCACGGTCCTCTACGTGTCGGGCGAGGAATCCGCCGCGCAGGTGAAGATGCGTGCGCGCCGCTTCGGCATCGACGGCGACGGCATCCAGCTCCTGGCGGAAACGGACCTCGGCTCGGTCATCGAGACGATCCGCCGGACCAGGCCGCTGTTCACGGTGATCGACTCGATCCAGACGATGAGCTCGGACGCGATCGGCTCGGCGGCGGGGGGTGTGTCGCAGCTCCGTGAGTGCGCGGCCCGCCTGCTGGAGGTCGCGAAGGGCGACGATGTGCCGATCTTCCTGGTCGGCCACGTCACCAAGGAGGGCAATGTCGCGGGCCCGCGCGTGCTCGAGCACATCGTCGATGCCGTCCTGTATCTGGAGGGCGAGCGCTTCCACGCGTTCCGCATCCTGCGGGGGACCAAGAACCGATTCGGTTCCACGGACGAGGTCGGCGTCTTCGAGATGGGGGAGAACGGCCTGCGCGAGGTCGCCAATCCATCCGAGGTATTCCTCGAGGAGCGAAGCCGCGGCGTCGCCGGGAGCGTGGTCGTCCCGACCATCGAGGGCACTCGGCCCCTGCTGGTCGAGGTGCAGGCCCTCGTCACGCCGACGAGCTTCGGGCTCCCCCGCCGCACGGTGAACGGCGTCGACCCGCAGCGGGTGGCGCTGCTCCTGGCCGTGCTCACGAAGCGGGCGGGGCTCGCGACCGGGTCGCACGACGTGTACGTGAACCTCGTCGGCGGCCTACGGATCCGCGAGCCCGCCACGGACCTTGGCGTGGCGGTCGCGGTCGCCTCGGCCCTCCGCGACCGGCCGGCCGACCCACGCACGGTGTTCCTCGGCGAGCTCGGGCTCGGGGGCGAGATCAGACGTGTGCAGCGGCTCGCGGCGAGGCTGCGCGAGGCGGAGCGGCTCGGCTTCGAGCGGGCGGTCGTGCCCGCGGCGAGCGCCCTCGACGCCGACGGCGCCGGGCTCAGCGTCGTCGGCGCGGCCACCCTCCGCGAGGCCCTGCTGCGCTCCGGGATCAGCGAAGACCGGCCCTGAGCGCGCAGCGGCAGCGTATCGTTGAGCGAGTGATCGACCTCGGCCCGCGCTCGCATCCGGCTGGCGGCCACATTCCTTTCTTCATCGGTCGAGCCGTTCGCGCGCCGGATCCCCATAGAAAGGAGTGGCAGCCATGTCTCTCCTCCGTCTCGGCGGAGCGCTCGTCGGCTTCTTCTTCGGCTTCTTCCTCGCCTCCGAGCTGCTTCAGGTCAGCCAGGTCACGCCGGTCAGCAACCAAGTCCTCGTCGTCATCCTCCTGGCCGTCGCGTTCGCGATCCTGGGCTGGCTCGGCGCGCCGTACCTCACCGTCAAGCCGGCCGCCTTCATCGCCCGTCGCATCCGTGAGACCGCGGCCGGCGATCTCGCGGCAGGGACCATGGGAGCCGGCATCGGCCTGCTCCTCGGGCTCTTCCTCGCGTTCCCGCTCTCGTTCCTTCCCGGCGAGATAGGGCGATTCGCGCCGCCTGCCGGCGCGGTGGTCCTCGGGCTGCTCGGGGCGGCCGCGGGGGCGATCAAACGCGCCGAGCTGCAGGCCGCGCTCCGCGAAGCACGCGCTCCCGCGCGCGGTGATCGCAGCGCGGAGCGGTTGCTGCTCGACACGTCGGTCATCATCGATGGCCGCATCGCCGACGTCGTCCGCGCGGGCTTCATCCACGGCACGCTCGTGGTCCCGCGCTTCATCCTCGCCGAGCTCCAGTACTTCGCCGATTCCGGCGACGGCAACCGTCGCGAGCGAGGGCGGCGGGGGCTCGAGATGCTCGCGAAGATGCAGAAGGAATCGACGGTGAAGGTCGAGATCGACGACGAGGATCCCTCGGGCGACGGTGCCGACGGCAAGCTCGTCTCGCTCGCGCTGTCGCGAGGTGCTCCCATCGTGACGAACGACTACGGGCTGAATCGTGTCGCCGAGCTCCACGGCGTCACGGTGCTGAACGTGAACGACCTCGCCAAGGCGGTGCGGCCGGTCGTGCTGCCCGGTGAGGAGATCCACGTCCGCGTGATCCAGGAGGGGAAGGAGCCCGGCCAGGGCGTGGGCTACCTCGAAGACGGCACGATGATCGTCGTCGAGAACGGCGCGCGCTCGGTCGGAACCGAGATCCCGGTGACGGTGATGCGGGTCCTTCAGACCGTCGGAGGACGGATGATCTTCGCCCAGCCACGGGGCGAGGTCATCGAGGCGCGCCGGCGAGCCGTCGGCCACTGAGCCGGCCATGAGGGCCGGCCTCGCGATCCTCGCGGCGGGGAGCTCGACGCGCGCGGGCACCGACAAGGTGAGCGCGGACCTCGGCGGCCACCCGGTGCTGCTGTGGTCGGTCGCGGCGGCCGAAGCGTCCCGGGCGTTCGCGGACATGATCGTCGTGGCCCCCCCTGAACGCGTGGCGGGGACCGAGCGTCTCGTCGCGGGCCGCCCGGTCAGGGTCGTCGCGGGCGGGCCGAGCCGCACCGCATCGAGCTGGGCGGCGCTCGATGGGCTCGCCACGGCCGAGATCGTCGCGATCCACGATGCCGCGCGGCCGTTCGTCGTGCCCTCGCTCTTTGCCCGGCTCGTCGAGCTCGCCGCCGCCGACGGCTCGGCGGTCCCCGGCCTCGCGATCGCCGACACGGTCCGGCGGACGGACGCGGCCGGCCGGGCGCTCGAGGAGGTCGACCGTTCCGGTCTCTGGACCGCGCAGACGCCGCAGGTGTTCCGGCGCGAGCTGCTCGAACACGCTCGCGCCGCCGCCGGACGGCGGACATTCCCCGATGACGCCGCGGCGGTCCGCGCGGCGGGTCACGAGGTGCGGCTCGTACCCGGTGACCGCCGCAACCTGAAGATCACGACGATCGAGGACCTCGGGTACGCCCGCGAGCTCGTCGCGAAGGGCCTCGCCGCGATCGCTGCCATCGAGGCGCTGCCCCCTCGGTGATACGGAGCGGGATTGGGTACGATATCCATCGCCTCGTGCCCGATCGCCGGCTGGTGCTCGGCGGCGTCGCGATCGATCATCCGACGGGGCTGGCGGGGCATTCCGACGGCGACGTCCTGGCGCACGCGATCATGGACGCGCTGCTCGGAGCCGCGGCGCTGGGCGACCTCGGGACGCATTTCCCGAGCGACGATCCGGCCTACGCGGGTGCGGACAGCGTCGCGCTCCTCGAACGGGTCGTGAAGCTGGTCGCCACCGCTGGCTACCGGATCGGCTCGATCGATGCGTCGGTGATCGCGCAGGAGCCACGGCTCGCACCGCTCATCGCGGCGATGCGCGACCGGATCGCGGCCGCGCTCGGGCTCGATCCCGGCGCGGTGAGCGTGAAGGCGACGACGAGCGATGGGCTCGGTGTCGTGGGCGCGAGCGAGGCGATCGCCGCGCTCGCCACGGCGACGCTCGAGTCGATCACGCCCGACTGAACCGGCGGACCGAGAGCGAGAGAAGGAGCAGGCCACGCGTTGAGCATCCGAGTCTTCGACAGCGCGACGAGGAGCGTTCGCGAGTTCGCGCCGCTCCGCGAGGGCGAGGTCCGCATCTATGACTGCGGGCCGACGGTCTACGACGACCAGCACATCGGCAACCTGTACCGGTACATCGTGTCCGACGTCATCCGACGGACCTTCGTGTACTTCGGCTTCCAGGTGACGCAGGTGATGAACATCACCGATGCCGGTCACCTCTTCGACGACGCGGATCAGGGCGAGGACAAGATGGAATCCGCCGCTCGGAAAGAGGGGCGTGATCCCGAAGCGATCGCTCGTCACTACACCGAGCTCTTCGTCGCCGATCGGCGGAAGCTCAACATCCTCGATCCGCACGTCATGCCCAGAGCGACCGAGCACATCCCGCAGATGCTCGCGCTGATCGAGACGCTGATCGCGAAGGGCAACGCGTACATCGCCGCCGACGGCGTCTATTTCGACGTGACGACGTTCCCCGGCTACGGGACGCGGCTGAACACGGAGGCCCCCGACGAGCGCCAGGCGGGCGCACGCATCGAGGTGAATCCCAACAAGCGCCATCCCTTCGACTTCGCGCTCTGGCGCGCGGCCAAACCGGGCGACCTGCAGCAGTGGGACTCGCCGTGGATGCGCGGCAACCCCGGCTGGCACATCGAGTGCTCGGCCATGTCGATGCACTACCTCGGCGAGACCTTCGACATGCACTCGGGCGGCGAGGACCACCTCTTCCCGCATCACGAATGCGAGATCGCCCAGTCGGAGGCCGCGACCGGCAAGCCGTTCGTCCGCTACTGGACGCACGTCTTCTTCCTGAAGGTCGACGGGGGCGGTATGCACAAATCCATCGGCAACGTGTATCTCGTGTCCGACATCGAAGCCCGCGGTCACGATCCGCTGGCCTTCCGGATGCTCGCGCTCGGCGTGACGTATCGGAAGTCGCTGGATTTCACGTGGCCTTCGCTGGCCGACGCGCAGCGGCGGCTCGATGGCTGGCGGACCCAGCTCCGCGAGGCGTTCCAGGCGACCGGAGGGTCGTTCGTTCCCGCCGCACCCGACGATCCGATCCGGCTCGCGTTCGCCGACGCGATCAGTGATGACTTCAACATGCCCCGCGCGCTCGCCCAGGCGGAGGCCGCGCTCAAGCTCGTGAACTCGGACGACCGCGAGTCGCGCCGGCGCGGGCTCGGGCTCCTCTTCGATATGGATCGGGTGCTCGGGCTCGGGCTCGAAGTGGCCGCGGCGAGCGGGGACGAGCTGCACGGTGAGGATCGCGCTCTGTTCGACGAACGCGTCGCCGCGCGGCGTGCCGGCGACTACCGCCGCGCCGACGAGCTGCGGGTCGTGCTCGAGCAGCGGGGCATCCGGGTGAAGGACACGAAGGACGGAACGCGATGGGAGCGGGTGGGCGCCGCGAAAGGAAGTGCCGTGTGAACAGCGAAGAGTTCGAGGCCGGCCCGCCGCCGCAGGGCGACGAGCGTTCCGACCGGCCCGCCGGTCAACCCGACGATCCGAACGCGCGGCGCCCACGGCGGCGCGGGCGGCGCGGGCGCGGCGGAGGCGCCCAGCCGGCGTTCCGCGGACCGGCCCAGCCCGGCGTCCGCCCGCCGCAGCCGTTCCGCGGACCGCCCCGCCCGCAGCCATTCGCCCGGCCGGCCCGCGAGGGCCCGCCGCTCCCGCGCCCGGCGCGGGAGGAGGATGAGGCGTCGCTGCAGGCCCGCGAGCTGGCGGCCTACGAACGGCGCCAGCAGCAACAGCAGCGCCGTTCGACGGGCGGCTGGCGTCCTGCGACACAGTGGCGGCCCGCTGCGGCGGGTCAGCGCCGGCCGTTCGGCGGGGCACCCACGCCCCGGTACGAGGAACAGATCCGGCGCGCGACCGGCGGGACGACCCGCGGTGCCGCGCCGTCGCACGACGCGGGTGAGCCGATCGCCGGACCGCACTCGGTGCTCGAGGCGATCCGCGCGGGACGCGTCATCCGGAAGCTCTACGTGTCGCAGGACCGCAGCCTGCGGACCGGTGCGGTCAACGAGCTCATCGCCGAAGCCCAGCAGCGGCGCATCTTCGTGAACTTCGTCGAGAAGCTCGAGCTGTCGCGGCTTTCCCCGATCGAGAACCACCAGGGCGTCGTCGCGATCGTCGAAGGGCGGGCCGGGGTGGAGCTCGACGAACTCCTGCTCCACCTCGACGCGCTGAACGATCCGGCGCTCGTTCTCGTCGTGGACTCGCTTCAGGATCCGCAGAACTTCGGCGTGCTCCTCCGCTCGGCGGAGGGCACGGGGGTGGATGGCGTCGTCATCCCTCGTCACCGATCGGTCGGCCTCACCGCCGCCGTGGCCAAGACGAGCGCGGGCGCGAGCGAGCACCTGCTCGTGGCCGACGTGGCCAACCTGCGCCAGGCGATCGACGCGCTGAAGGAGAAGGGCGTCTGGGTCGTGGGCACCGACCAGAGCGGCGATGCCCTCTACGACGAGATCGATTACCGCGGCGACACCGCCATCGTGGTCGGCGGTGAAGGCGAGGGGATCCGCCGCCTGGTGCTCGAGGGGTGCGACCAGGTCGTGCGGATCCCGATGGAGGGGCGGATCGCGTCGCTCAACGCCGCCGCCGCCGGCACCGTGGTGCTCTACGAAGCGCTGCGTCAGCGCCGCCGCGACGCGGCGCCGCCGGGCACCCGGACGCCCCGACCCGAGCCGATACGCTCCGCGGAGACCGAGAGCGACGAAGCCGACGCCGACGATGAGGTCGTGAACACGACCGCGGAGGACGCCCCGGACGAGCTCGTCGCAAGCGAGCGGGTCGACGCGGTCGACGAGGCGCTCGGACCCGCGGAGCCCGCCGCGGCCGCGCGGCGACCCGAGCCCGCCGCCACCGAGCGCGAGACGGAGGCCCCCGACGAGGACCTCGTGCTGGAGGATCACGCCTCGGAGACCGAAGCGGAGGACGCGGGCACGCCGGAGGCGGCGCCGACGCCGCGGGCCAAACCGCGCAAGACCGCGGCGACGAAGACGACCACGAAGGTGGCGAGCGTGAAGAAGACGACAGCGAAGAAGGGCGCGAAGAAGGCCGCTGGCGATTAGCGCCGTTCCAATTTGATAGCGCTATCTTCTCCGGCGGAGCGCTACTCCTTCGTCGGCGCGGGCAGCATCCCCAGCTGTCCGAGGAAGGTCATCTGGTCGAAGTACGTCCGATGCTTCGCGATCTTCCCGTTCTTCACCTCGAAGACGTCGGCGTAGGGGAGCCGGATCGATTTCCCGGTCGCCGGCATCGTGCCCTGCGGCGTTGCCATTGGGCCGGTGTTCGTGCCCGTGTACTCACCCTCGACGATGACGAGATCCCCGGACTCCACGATGTGCGTCGGATTGAGCTTCGCGTCGGGAAACCCGGTGATGTACCCCTGGACGTAGCCGAGGAACGCGTCGATGCCGGTGTACGTGCCGCTCGGATCCATCGAGACGATGCCGGGATCGAAGATCCGTTCAGCCTCCTCGCGATCGACGCGCCTCGTGTTGAAGTCGTCGGTGAAGCGCTGGACCACGTCGCGTGCCGCACCCATGATGTCTTCTCCCCGTCGTGATCGCAGCATCATAGGGTTCGCCTGCTGTCGCTCGACTGGCGGTGCTGTCAAAAAAGTAAGCGGCCACCTCGGCTATCCCCGCTGACACGCTCGGAGTTGCCGAGAGCCCAGCCGCAGCCCTCTTTCCCTCATCGCGGATTCGGCGCAGCCACGTGTAGCGCCGGCGGGCCGAAATGAGACGGGACGAAGATCGCGGAGGAGCTTCGCGAACATTCGCGTTAGCATGCCGCGGATCCAGAGGGGTCACTGAGGAAATGACGCTGTCGTCGATCGAGAAATGGCTGCTGGCGATACCGCTCGCCGGCGGCACGGTGTTCGGACTCGCGCCGCTCCTTGTTCCCGCGCAATTCGCCGCTGTCACCGGTTACACCGGCCAGGACCCTTATGTCTATCGCCTCGCGGGCGCCGCCACGTTCGGCTACGCGGTCGCGCTCTGGCTGGGTATCCGCCGCGGTGACTTCCCCGCACTGCGCGCGGTCATCGCCGCGACCCTTGCCTTCAACGTCGTCTCGATCCTCGCGTCAGCGCTGGAGATCGCTGCCGCACGTGCGCAGCCGGTCGTGTTCCTCATCGTCGTGACGGACGTCGCGATCATCTGGCTCAGCGTGCGCATCCTGCGTGCTCACGCCGGTCAGACCGGCGAACCCCGACGGGTCCCGCTGTGGATCGTCGTCGTGACGGCGCTCGCGACCGCGGCCGCCGCTGTGTTCGGCATCCTGCCCGAGTTCCCGACGCTCGCGGCATCGCTCAGCGGCGCGTCGGGAAGGGACGAGTTCATCTTCCGCCAAGCGGGCGCCTCGACGTTTGGCTATGCGGTCATGGGTGTTCTCGAGCTTCGGTCGCTGCGCTGGTCCGAGATCCGCCTCCCAGCCGTGATGGGAGCGACCTTCAACGGCCTGGCCTTCATCGCCTCGCTCTACACGATCGCCACCGGGGGCGCAACGCCCGTGGTCGCGCTTGTCGCTGTCGCGTCCGGTGCGTTCACGGTCCTCATTGCGGCCCAGCTCGTTCGCGACGGCCGCTGAGGATCGACGATC
>DASWCU010000017.1:0-13755 GCA_036389935.1 Candidatus Limnocylindria bacterium | reverse complement strand
AATGCGCAACTGCCCCTGGTCGAGCGGCTCCAGTGGGTCAGTGCGCATCGGCCCTTGGTCGAGCGGCTCCAGTGGGCACTCGCGCTGCGAACACTCGCCCTTGGTGTGAACGTCGTCCTCGACTGGGGCCTCTGGACGCGCGAGGAGCGTGACCGCTACCGCACGGAGGCCCAGGAGCACAACGCCCGCGTTGTGCTCTGCGTGTTGGACCTCCCGCCACGCGATGAGCTGGTACGCCGGCTGAACAAGCGCAACGCTGCGCTGCCTGCGGGCACGTTCCGCATCGACGAGGCACTGCTCGACTACGGTCTGAGGTGGTTCGAGCGGCCCACGTCAGCGGAGCTGGCGTTGTTCGACGACACGCTCACGTTCAGCCTCGATGCCGTGTAAGAGGAGCCACGCAGCGCTCTTCTAGGGTCGGGCCGGATGAGCCGTGCTGCTTGCCTTCGTTCGTCGGACGACCTTCGAGGTCGCTGCGAGGGCCGCGCGCTTGACGGCGCGCGACATGGTCTCGCCGCAGCGACGACGCACCTCGCGGATCGTTCAGGTGTCCGCGAGCGAGCTTCGGTGGCGTTCGGAATAGATCAACGGCACGCCATACCCCCCTAACTGGCTCGCGATCGCGGAGCAGGCGAAGCCGGCGCAGCGAGCAGGGTGGGAGCGAGGCTGGGCTTCGCCCAGCCGACGCGATGGGCCCCCGATCGCGGAGCAGGCGAAGCCGGCGCAGCGAGCAGGGTTTAACTGGGCTGGATCGAGCTCGGGGTGTAGCTGGTCTCGTAGGCCCGCGAGGGCACTCCGTTCTGGCTGCGCTCCCAGTCGGCGCCGCCTTCGCCGCGCATCTTGTCGACCCGCTCGCTGAGCCGGCGCCGGGCATCCATGCCGTTCATCGGCGTGATCAACAGCGCGACGGCCGCGCCGACGAGCGCGCCGACGAGTAGGCCGATCGAGAACGCGGAGAACAGCGCAGCGTTGTCGTGGCCGCCGATCGCCTGGCGCGCCTGCGACTTCCCTTCCGATACGAGCTCCTCGATCCGCTTGGCTGCCTGGGCGCGAAGGTCGTCGACGACCTCATCGAGCTTGAGGTCCTTGATCGTGGCCATTCGATCCTCCGAGGTGCTTCTCCCTGCGACGCGACCGCGGATCCGGCGGCCGACCGATGGATGTGGCGCAGCCGGACCCGCACCGATCCGGCGTTGGTCACTCCGCACGAGCGGTGCCAGCCACCTTGGCGACCCCGCGATCCGACAGGGCGGCCTCGATGAACGGCTCGATCCCGCCGTCCAGCACGCGCTGGACGTCGCCGATCTCCACGCCGGTGCGATGGTCCTTCACGAGCGTGTACGGATGGAGCACATAGCTGCGGATCTGGCTTCCCCAGTCCGCGGCGCGCATCTCGCCTCGTTCCCGCGCCTGCTCCGCCTCGCGTTCGCGGATCTGGACCTCGAGCAAGCGCGCGCGGAGGATGCGCATCGCGATCTCACGGTTCTGCAGCTGCGATCGCTCGTTCTGGGACGTCGCGACGATCCCGGTGGGCAGATGCGTGACGCGCACGGCGGTCTCGGTCTTGTTCACGTTCTGGCCGCCCGCGCCGGTGCTGCGATAGGTGTCGATCCGTAGATCCTCCGACCGCACGTCGACCTCCGCGTCGGCCTCGACCTGCGGGGTCGGATCGACGAGCGCGAACGAGGTCTGGCGCCTGCGCTGAAAGTCGAACGGCGACAGGCGCACGAGTCGATGGGTGCCGCGTTCGGTCTTGAGGTAGCCATACGCGTATTCGCCCTCGATCGAGAGCGTGGCGCTCTTGAGCCCGGCCTCTTCACCCGGCGCGCTCTCGAGCAGCTCCGCGCGGTACCCGCGGCGCTCGGCCCAACGGAGGTACATACGGACGAGCATCTCGGCCCAGTCCGCGGCGTCCGTCCCGCCCACGCCGGCGGAGATGGCGACGAGCGCCGGCCGCTCGTCATACGGACCGCCCAACTGTGCCTCGAGGCTCGCCTCACCGACCTCGAGTTGGAGCGCCGTGAGATCCGCCTCGAGGTCGGCCGCGATGTCGGGATCCTCGTCGGCGAGCGGCAGGAGCTCAGCGACCTCGGTCGCGCGCTTGCGATAGCCGTCCCAGCGGTCGACCCGCCGGCGCGCGGTGTCGAGCCGCTTGAGCACCGTCTGAGCGCGCTGGCGATCCGACCAGAGATCGGGCCGCCCGGCCTCCTCGTCTAGTCGCGTTATCTCGGCGCGAAGCGCATCGAGGTCAAAGGAACACCGCCATCCGATCGATGCGCTCGCGCAGGGTCTCGAGCGCCGCGACGTCCACTCCCATGCCGGGCGTCGTTAACGCTTGCGCGGGCGGTCGAACGTCGTGGTCACCGGCTGCGCGACCGGCGCGAGCTTGCCGGCGGCGAAGCTGACGAACGTGACGCAGGGGCAGTAGGTGTTGCGCGGGCAGCGCGGGCAATCCCCGTCACAGTCGAGGGTCGCTCCATAGCTGCACTTCAGGCAGTTGTCCTCGCAGACGATCCATTCCTTCATGCGAGACTGTCCTCTCTAGCCGTGGTTCAGCCGGTTCCGGCGCGTGCTTCCGTCGTCTGACACCGCGCTGACACCGCTCCCCACGCCGTAGGTGTGCCGTTTTCGTACGGAAGTCTATCCGCGGAGGGTGCCCGGGGGAAGGGGTCCGATGGAGCATCCGCGATCGAAAGTGCGGGCTTCGGCATCAGGAAAGATAGGAAAGGCCACCGTTCACGAACGGCCGTGGGCGGATACCGAACACCTGGTCTATCGCGTTCGGATGCGGCCGGTTGTCCACCGCCAGGAGGTCGAGCTGCTCTCGGGTCACCGGCGGATCGGCCATGAAGAGCTCGAAGGCGAGCGCGGCGGGCTTCATGAGCGGCACCGGCAGCGGCATGGTCGGCCGCCACTTGCGATAGGCGCGCATCGCCTCGCGGAGGAGGTCGCGATAGGTGACCGGATCGGGGCCGCCGAGCTCGTGAGCGCCGGCGAGCTCGGGCCGCCGGAGGGCGGCGCGCAGCACGAGCGCGAGGTCGGCGACGTGGAGTGGCTGGAAACGCGCCCCGCCGCCGTCCGGGAGCGGCACGATCGGGAACCGGAGCGTGAAGCCCAGTCGTGGGAAGAAGTCGTCCCCCGGCCCGAAGAGCACCGACGGCCGCAGGATGACATGCGGCACCCGCGAGCCGAGCACCGCCGCCTGACCTTCGCCCTTGCTGCGCAGGTACGGATACGGGCTCTCCGCGGCGGCGCCGAGGGCGCTCATGTGGACGAATCGCCCGACCGCGGCGCGCTCCGCCTCGGCGAGGACGTTGCGCGTGCCGGCGGCGTTCACGTCCGCGAACCGCTGCGTACGCTCGGTCGGGATCGCCACCGTATGGACGACGGCGTCGATGGCGTCGAACGTCCCGCGGAGCGTCTCGGGGCGGCGGACGTCCACGACCCGGACGTCGAGCCCGGCCCGGGGAAGCTCGTGCGCCGCGTTCCCCGCGTCGCGCACCAGGGCGCGGATGTCTCGAGGGTCGGTGTCCTCGAGCAGGAGCGCGATGAGGTTGCGCCCGACGAAGCCGCTCGCGCCGGTGATCGCGATCCGCATCGCTCGCTCCTCCCGATCTGGCATTTGATTAACTACACCATTGTAGTAGTGACGCCGGCCGGCGCCGAGGCGAGCCGCGCCCGACGGCCGAGCCAGATGAGGACCGGCACGCCGGTCGCGACGTAGAGCAGCCCGAGCAGCTGCCCCTCCTGAAGGCCGGCGAGGACGACCGGGTCGAGCCGAAGGACCGATGTGAGCGCGCGAGCGCCTCCGTACAACACGAGGTAGAGCCAGAAGATGCGTCCTTCCGGCGGCCGGCCCCGCACCCGGCGCCAGACGACGAGGAGGACCGCGAAGATCCCGAGGTCGACCAGCAGGTCGTAGGCGGCGATCGGGTGCACGAGCTCGCGCTGCCCCAGCGTCGCCGGATGCGTATAGCGCACGCACCACGGCAGGCCGGCGCAGGCGAGCGCGTGATGCTCCCCGTTGATGACGTCGCCGATCCGCCCGATCGCCTCGCCGAGGACGATCCCGATGACCGCGACGTCGAAGACGTACCCGGTCGGCAGGCCGAGCCGGCGGGAGACGAGATAACCGCCGATCGCCGCTCCGATCGGCGCACCCGTGACCGCCATGCCGCCGTTCCAGAACGCCACGACCTGATCGGGCCGCGCGGCATAGAAGGCGAGGTTGTCCGCGACGTGCGCGAGCCGCGCGCTGACCAGGCCCCCGACGACGACCGCGATCGCGAACGGGTAGATGCGCTCGTCGCGCACCAGCCGCCGCGCGAGCGTGATGCCCAGGGTGCTCCCGGCCGCCATCCCGGCGAGGGACCAGATGGAGTGCCACGCGACGCGAAAGGGGCCGAAGCTCAGCGTCGGATCGAACGGAAGGTCCAGGCTCTTCCCTCGCTTCGCGGGCTCAGCCGCCCGCGGCGCGCCACACGCGCTACTCGGTGGCCGGAGCCGCGATGCGACGCCGCTCCATCCGGAAGAGCGTCAGCGCGATCGGGATCGCGAGCGCGATGAGCAGCACCGAGATGAGCTGCGCCTGGTAGAGACCGAACAGGCCAGGCGTATCGATGCGCAGGAACGAGATCACGAAACGGCCGAACGACGTGAATGCGATCCAGATCCAGAAGATGCGTCCCTCGGGGACCCGTCCGGCGAGCAGCGGCCGGAGGGCGAGGGCGAGGCCGACGCCGAGGAGGTCCCAGATGAGCTCGTAGCCGACCGCGAGGTGGACCGGCCCCGGCTGGCCGAGGGTGTCGGGATGCGTGTATCCGACGCAGATGCCCGGGAAGCCGCACGCGACCGCGTGGTGCTCACCGTTGATGACGTCGCCGATCCGGCCGATCGCCATGCCGAGGCCGATGCCCGGCGCGGCGCCGTCCGCTCCCGCGCCGATCGGCACGTCGCCGCGGCGGACCGCGACGAGGTAGCCGGTCGCCACACCCACGACGACCGCGCCCATGATGGCGATACCGCCGTTCCAGATCTGCGGGATGAGCTCGAGGTGATCGCGGTAGAAGTCCCAGCTGTCGATGACGTGGAAGAGCCGCGCGCCGATGATCCCGCCGACGACCGCCCAGGTCGCGACCGAATAGAGCGCGTCGTCCGACGACCGCGCGCGCAGCAGGCGGACCGGGAGCGCGACCCCGAAGAAGATCCCGACGGCCGTGAAGATGCCGTGCCACGCGAGGGTGATCGGTCCGAGGTGGATGTTCGGGTCGAACGGGATCGTGATCAGGGCGCTACCGGCCGTGGCACTTCTTGTACTTCTTGCCCGAGCCGCACCAGCAGGGATCGTTACGCCCGAGCTTCGCGTTCGGCTGCCCCGGCGCGGCGGGCTCGCGGTTCGTCTGCAGCGTCCCGCTCGTCGAGGTGGTGCGTGGCTGATCCGCCGCGGGGGCGGCCTGCTCCTCCTGCTCGGCCTGCTCGGCCGTGCGGACGGAGACGCGGAGGATGGTCTGCGCGACGTCGCGCGCGATCTTGCCGGTCATCTCGTCGAAGAACGCGCGCGCCTCGTTCTTGTACGCGACGAGCGGATCCTGTTGCCCGTACCCACGGAGGTAGATGCCCTCCCGCAGCTCCTCCATGGCGGTGAGGTGCTCGACCCAGTGCGTGTCGATCGTCCGGAGCAGCAGCCAGCGCTCGACCGCCCGGGCGACCTCCTCGCCCAGCTGGGCCTCGCGGGCGGCGTAGGTCTCGTCCACGAGGGTGGCGACGAGCTCGCCGAGGGCGTCGCGCGAGCGCGCGTCGGCGAACGTGGCCGGCGTGATGTCGTCGCTCCGACCGACCAGCGGGCCGAACCCGGCGGCGAGGCCATCGAGATCCCAGTCCTCCGGATCGGGCGATGACGCGTGCTCGTCCACGAGGGCCGCGGCCTCGTCCTGGAGGTACTCGAGGACCGTCTCGCGCACGTCGCCCTTGGCGAGGATCTTCCGCCGCTCGGTGTAGATGACGTTGCGCTGGTTGTTCAGCACGTCGTCGAACTCGAGCGCGCGCTTGCGGATGTCGAAGTTGCGCCCCTCGACCTTCACCTGGGCCTGGGTGATCGCGCCGGTCACCATCCCTGACTCGATCGGCGCGGAGTCGTCGAAGCCGAGCCGGGCCATGAGCCCGGCGACCCGCTCGGAGGCGAAGATGCGGATGAGGTCGTCCTCGAGCGACGAATAGAAGCGGGAGGAGCCCGGGTCGCCCTGCCGGCCGGACCGGCCGCGCAGCTGGTTGTCGATCCGGCGGGCCTCGTGGCGCTCGGTGCCGATGACGTGGAGCCCGCCGAGCTCGCGGATGCCGTCGCCGAGCAGGATGTCGACGCCGCGGCCGGCCATGTTGGTCGACAGTGTCACCGAGCCGCGCTGGCCGGCGTCGGCGATGATGAGGGCCTCGCGCTCGTGATTCTTCGCGTTGAGGACCTCGTGCTTGATGCCGTGCCGGCCGAGCTCCTCCGACAGCGTCTGGCTCTTCTCGACCGAAGTCGTGCCGATGAGCACCGGCTGTCCCTTGCGGTTCCGTTCCTTGACCTCTTCGATCACGGCGTTCCACTTACCTTGTTCGGTCCGGTACACGAGGTCCTTGAGATCGTCGCGGACCATCGGCTTGTTCGTCGGGATCTGGGTGACCTCGAGCTTGTAGACCTTGAAGAGCTCCTCGGCCTCGGTCGCCGCGGTACCGGTCATGCCCGCGAGCTTGTCGTACATGCGGAAGTAGTTCTGGATGGTGATCGTCGCGTGCGTCCTGCTCTCGCGCTGGATCTTCAGGCCTTCCTTCGCCTCGACGGCCTGGTGCAGCCCATCGCTCCAGCGGCGACCAGGCATCTGCCGGCCGGTGAACTCATCGATGATCACCACCTCGCCCGCCGGGTTGACGATGTACTCCTTGTCGCGGCGGTACAGCGCCTTCGCCTTGATCGCGTTGTCGAGGTAGTGGACCGCGGTCACATCGCCCTCGTAGAGGTTCGGCCGGCCAAGCAGCCGTTCGGCCTTCCCGATCCCCGCCTCGGTCAGCGTGACCGCGTTGTGCTTCTCCTCCACCACGTAGTCGGTCCCTTCCTCGAGCCGCCCCGCGGTGCGGGCGAACTGGTAGTAGACCTCCGACGCGTCCTCGGCTTGGGAGCTGATGATGAGCGGCGTGCGCGCTTCGTCGATCAGGATCGAGTCGGCCTCGTCGACGATCCCGTAATGGAGCTCGCGCTGCACGGTCTCGGAGAGGTCGACCACCATGTTGTCGCGCAGGTAGTCGAACCCGAACTCGCTGTTCTGCCCGTAGGTGATGTCGGCGAGATATGCCTCGCGGCGCGTCACCGGGCGCCAGTGCTGATGGCGCCAGTCGATCTCCTCGAGCGTCACGGCCGGGTCGTGGACCGCCGAGCGGTCGTGTGCGATGTAGGCCACGGTCATGCCGAGCGCGTGATAGATCGGGGCCATCCAGCCCGCGCCGGTCTTGGCGAGGTAGTCGTTCGTCGTGATGAGATGCGCCCCCTTGCCCTCGAGCGCGTTCAGGTACAGGGCGAGCGAGGCGACGAGCGTCTTCCCCTCACCGGTCTTCATCTCGGCGATGTGGCCGCGGTGGAGCGCGATCCCGCCCATCAGCTGGACGTCGAAATGCGTCTGGCCGAGCGTCCGCGTCGCCGCCTCCCGGACCGCTGCGAACGCGGCGGGGAGGATGTCGTCGACGGTCTCGCCGGCGGCGAGCCGGTCGCGCAACACCGAGGTCCGCTCGCGCAGGTGATCGTCGGACAGCGCCCCGGTCTCGGCCTTGAGCGCGTTGATCGCGTCGACGAGCTTCCGGAGCCGCCTGACCTCCGCTTCGTTGCTGTCGACGAAGCTGAAGATCCGGGAGAGCGCGCTCAAGGCTAGGTGACCTGCAGCGGGAGCTGCATGCCGGGCGGGTTGAACAGCGCGCCGACCGACTCGCCGTCATGGATCCGGCGGATCGCCTCGGCGAAGAGCGGCGCGACGGTGAGCACCCGGATCTGCGGGAGGTTCCGCGCCGACGGCCGGAGCGGGACCGTATCGGTGGTGACGAGCTCGGTGATGCCGCTCGCGCAGAGCCGCTCGGCCGCGTCGTTCGAGAGCGTCGGGTGGGTGCAGGCGACATAGAGGTCGCGGACCCCGCGCTGCTGGAGGATCTCGACCGTGTTGAGGACCGTCCTACCCGTGTCGATCTCGTCGTCGATGATGATCGCCCGCTTGCGATCGATGTCGCCGATGACCCCCACGATCTCGCTGTGCCCGGTGTTGTCGCGGTGGGTCTTCTGCATGAAGATCAGCGGGATCCCGAGGCTCTCGGCGATGCGCCGGCCGACGTTCGCGTAGCCGAGATCCGGGACGACGAGGGCCGTCGTATCGGCGTCGCGGTCCACGATCCCGTGGAAGTACTCGACGAACAGGTTGCGCGCCGACAGCTCGTCGCCGGGGATGCCGAAGAAGCCCTGGATCTGCATCTGGTGCATGTCCATGGTGAGGAACCGGTCGGCGCCGGCGACGCCGATGAGGTCCGCGAGCAGCCGAGCGGTGATCGGCACCCGCGGCTGGTCCTTCTTGTCGCTCCGCCCGTACGCGTACATCGGCATCACGGCCGTGATCCTGCCGGCCGACGCCCGCTTGAAGGCATCGATCATGATGAGCAGCTCCATGATCGCGTCGCTCACGGAGGGGTGAGCGACGAGCGACTGCACGACGAACACGTCGTGCTCGCGGGCGTTCTCGTTGATCTTGACGAAGATCTCGTCGTTCTCGAACTTGAAGACGTCGGCGTCGCCCACTTCGATCTCGAGGTGCCGGCAGATGTCCTTCGCGAATTGCCGGTGGGCGTTCCCCGTGTAGACGGACAGGCCCCGGAACACGGCTCCCTCCAACTGGCGGATCTCGTTCCCCCGGGCGCACCCGGCCTTCGTGCCGTCTCGGAACGATGAGTGTACCCGCTGGCGGTCCGCCTCGGGCGGCTTTCGGGGTCGCCAACTAGGCTCGCGGGAGGTGGGCAGCGAGCTGGGGCATCGGGTCCGTTGGGCGGCGGTGTTCATCGCCGTCGCGGCCTGGTTCGTGGCGCTCGCTCTGGACGTGGGCGGGAACGGCGTGCACCTGCTCCTGGTCGGCGCCATCGCGCTTTTGCTCTACGAGCTCCTGATCGTCGAGACGCCGGCCTGACGGGACGCTCGCGCGCCCGCGAGGAAGCGGGCCGGCTCGAGCCCGGCTGCCGCGATCATCGCCTCCGTCCGATCGAGCGGCAGCAGCTCGAAGTGGGTGTCCGATCCGACGGCGAAGCGCGCCCCGCGCTCACGGGCGCGCACGAGCAGCGCGCGATGCGGCACGCCGTACGCCTCGTTGATCTCGAGCGCGACGTCGTGCTCGACGCAGAGGGCGATGAGCCGCTCCTGCCACTCGGCCGGATAGCCCTCCTCCGGGTCGCCGAGCGCGGCGAGCGGCGAGAAGGTCGGATGGCCGACGATGTCGATGCCGGTGACGAGGATCCCTTGGCGCACGAGCTCCAGGTGGGCCTCGAGAACGCGCCGGCCGAGCCCGCTCTCGGTGAACCGCGCCGCCTCCGCGTACGTCGACGCGCGACGGCCCTTCAGGGATCGGCCGGCCTCGTCGTAGCCGACGGCGACGCCGTCGACCTCGACGCGGTGGACCGACCCGATGACGTAGTCGAGCGCGTCGTGCGTGCTCCGACGGAGCGGCGGCGCGCCGCCGAGGTCGTACTCGATGCCGACGCGGAGCCCGAGCTTCGCCGCGTCGTCGAGGTACACGAGGATGTCGTCGTCCCGTCGCATCCCGGTGCGCCACGGATAGTGGTCCGAGATCCCATGCGGCCGGACCGCGACCGTCCGCGCGCGCTGCTCCAGCGTCGCGCGCCCATCGGACCGGGTCGAATGGATGTGATGGTCGAACAGCGTCACGGTTCGGGGTGTCCGGCCCAGGCGGCGTCGACCATCGTCCAGAGGACGCCGGAGACGAGCGTCTGCCCCCCGAGGAGCAGCGGAAATCCGGCCTCGGCCGCGGCGCCGGTGAAGTCGCGCAGTCCGGGGTGCGTGATCCCCTCGAGGGAGAAGAGGTCCGAGGCGAAACGTTCCGCCGGGCCGAGCCGCCAGCCGAGGTGCGCGAACAGGACGCGCGAGTCGAACAGCATCCCGTCGCCCAGCTCGGCCAGCCGGGCGAAGAACTCGCGCGGGCCGATGAGCTGGTAGAGGAAGCCGAGCGCCGTGCGGGCGCGGCCCGACACATCGCGTCCAGCCGCCTGCATGCCGCGCTCCTCCGCCAGCATCCGCACCCGGCAGGCGGTCTGCGACTCGAGGTAGCTCCACACGGGTGCGCCGACCCGGCCGGCGACGATGAGCTCCTGCTCAGGGGTCGTCACCAGCGTCATGAGCGCATCGACCCGGGCGCCGAGCTGCGGCTCCCATGCGCCGACCTCCAAGAGCTCGGGCGGACAGTGCGGATGTCTGAGGAGCACGGTCGCGTCCGGCGGCGTGTCAACGTCGAGGAGCGTCGCCGCCGATCGCGGCAGCTGGCGCGAGGGCAGTCCCGCCTGGAGGTGAAGGAGCCGGGCGAGCGGATTGTCCGTCGCCGGCAGCGCGATCGCCCCGAGGGCGCTCGCGGGGGTGAGGCCGACGAGATCGGCCGAGTAGTAATTGTTCGAGAGGACGAGCGCCTCCGCGCGCTCGAGCTCGTCGCGGATGGCCCCGAGGTCGTCGACCGTGAGCAGCGCGCCGGCCCCCGCGCCGATGGCGCACACGCGCCCGGAGCCCGCCTGGGTGACGACCCGCGCGAGCTCCGTCCCGAAGTGGAAGGGATCGGTCCGCGGTGACTCGACCCGCGCGCCCGCGCCTGAGAACGCGCTCTCCGCGATCGGGTCCGCCGTGACCGCGATGAGCGGCCCGAAGCCGGCCGCGACCGCGCGCCGGATGACGCCGGACCCGATCGCGACCCGGACGCGATCGAGGTGTCGCTCCACGTCACTGTGTCCGCCCGCGCCGAAGAAGATGACGAAGGCCACGCCCGCGCCGCCATCGGCGCGTGCGTCGATGGTCACGCGGTCGACGATAGACGGGCGAACGGTCGCACGCGCTCGAGTCGCAGCAGCAACGCGAGGACAGCGATCGACAGCAGCGCGGCGACGGCGGCGCGCGCGCCACCCGACGGCAGCGATCGAAGCACCGCGAGCCACTGCGGATCCGACCAATCGAAGAGGCGTTCGGGATGGAAGTTCACCTCGCGCGCGTTGTCCCAGCCCTGCTGGTACACGAGGGCCGCGGCGTTGAAGAGCGCGAGCGACCAGCCCGCGGTCGCCCAGAAGGCGACCCGCACACCTCGTGAGGCGAGCAGTCCCCGGCCGATCGCCCAGCCGAGCGCGACGAACATGATCGGCGCGAGGTCGTCGAGGAAGCGCGGCCCGAACACCCGCCCGCCCCACCATTCCGCATATGTCGCATAGAGCAGCAGCGTCGCGAGCGCGACGATCCCGAGGCCGCGCAAGCGGGCGGCGATCGCGCCCGGACGACGCCACGCAAGGACGAGCGCCACGATCGCGAAGGCGATGTACGGCTCGTACACGAGCAGACCGCGGCTCGGAGAGACCAGCAGGCCGGCGACCCCGGTGACGATCGGCGCGTCGAACGGCTTCGTGCCGTAGCCCTGCTCGAATGGATCGCCGAACGCGACCGCGTCGTACACGAGCAGCGGGATGACGCCGACCCCGAAGCCGGCCACGGCCCAAAGCCAGCGCCGCCGTCCGATGCCGAGCGCGACGAGGGCGGTCGTCTGACGGACGACCGCCCCGAAGCCCAGGAGCACGCCGGCGACGAGCTCGCGCAGCGGCGCGACGGGCCGCTCGACGAGGACGAGGAACAGCGCGAGCGCGACGAAGAGGTGCACGCCGGCGTGCTGCCAGAGCGCCTGCGAGGCCACGGTCCGGACGCTCGTGCCGAGCGTGTAGAGAAGGACGAGACCGAGCGACCAGCCAGGGCTCACGAAGCGCCGGAGCGTCGTCCAGAGCACGAGCGTCGCGATGGTCTCGACGATCGCGGCGACCAGATGGCCGAGGAGGAGCAGCGCGGTCGCGTCGCCAGGTTCGACCCCGGCCAGCACCGCGGGAACCAGGACCGGCAATGCGAGCAGCGCGATCCCCGGCGGGAACACCGAGCAGACGTGATCGTTCGGCCCGGGCGCGGGCGGTCCGCCGAGGCTTCGCACCGCCCGCGGTGGCTCGGTCGCGGTGGATCCGCCGCAAGCCCGGAAGAAATACGCCTCGCGGTCGATCCGATCCGGGCGCTCCTGTTGCGGGGACGGGTAGGTGAACTCGTCGTAGTCCACGTTGCCACTGCGCACGAGCGTCCAGGCGAAGAGCGCGTTCGGGATGACGTCGGGGGACCAGATGACGTTGAGGTTCGCGAACGAGAGGATGGCCAGGAGCACGCCGCGGACGATCCACCGGCCCGGCGGGACGTTCGCGTCCGCGGGGCCGGCATCGCTCGCGCTCACTTGTTCAATCTCCCGGCTGTGCCGGGAGACACGCCCCGGCGGGTGGTGCTTGCTCCGCCCGGCGGAGCCGGGCCTCGCTCGCGCTCATTGGTCGAACGCGACGACGTAGGCACGGATGGCGCGGGCGCCGCAGGCGCGGGCGGCCGCGGCCGCATCGAGCAGCGTCGCGCCGGTCGTGGCGACGTCGTCGACGAGGCCGGCTCGGAGGCCGCGCAGCGACCCGGCGACCCCGGCGAACGCGCCGCGTACGTTGCCCGCGCGGGCCGTGCGGCCGAGCGTCGCCTGGGCCTCGCCGCGCCGGATCCGGTGCAGGTCGTCACGGAGCGGAAGCCCGCAGGCCGACGCGATCGCGGATCCGAGGGCGGCCGCCTGGTCGTAGCCTCGCTCACGCCGCCGGAGCGGGTGGAGCGGCACCGGCACGATCGCGTCGAGCGTGACACCGGTCGCGAGATCCGCGGCGACGCGCGCCGCGACGAGCGCGCCGAGCTCCGCCGCGAGGCCGGGCTCGGATCCGTACTTGAGCCGATGGATCGCTTCGCGGAGGGGGCCCTCGTGCGCTCCGGCCGCGACGACCGTCAACGCCGGCGAGAGGGCGTGCTCGAGCGGCTCACACTCGTCGCGGCAGACCACGCAGAACCAGCTCCCGGGGCGGCCGCATCCGGCGCAGCGCGGCGGGACAAGGATGTCGCGCAGCGCCGCGAGCGCGGTCATCGTCGCGACCCGGCGTCGTGTCGGCGCTCGGCGTTCACTCCTGGAAGAGCAACTCGTCGCCGACTTGCGTGCCGGTGGCCGCCGCGGTCCCCGCGGCGAGCTCGACGACCTCGCGGGCGCCGCGTGCCGCGCTCATCGGCACGAACGGCCTGAGGCGCGAAGCGACCTTGACGACCCGCCCCGACGCGTCGAGGAAGAGCGCATCGATGGAGAACCGCATGAAGAACATCGTGATCGAGCTCGTCTTCGTGATCCGCAGCGCCTCGCCGGGAGCCAGCCGGCTATGCAGGAGCAGGCCGATGCCGCGCGACACGAAGCTGTCGGCGGTCCGGCAGTCCGTCGCCAGGACGGTCCCGCGTGTGCCGTTGAGGAGCCGCGTGGTGCTAGAAGCTACCGCAAGAGCTGAGCGCGGACAGGGCGGCCGGCGCCAGGATCACGATGAACAGCGAGGGGAAGATGCAGCCGATCGTCGGGAGCATGATGAGGATCGGCGCGCGGGCGGCCTTCTCCTCGGCGCGCTGGC
>DASWCU010000016.1:0-4105 GCA_036389935.1 Candidatus Limnocylindria bacterium | reverse complement strand
CGGGATGGGCCCTACGCGGCCGCGTATCGCGCCCAGGAGATCGCGACCGACTGGCAGATCGCCTCGGCGGCGATCGCCGGGCGGCACTGACCCAGCGGGCGCTCAGAGCTGGAGCGGGACCGCATCCCGGGCGGCGCGGTACGCGACCTCGCCGTCCTTCAACACCAGCCGCGGTGACCCGAGCACGCGGAGATCGCCGAGCGGGTCGCCGTCGACGGCGACGATATCCGCGCATTTCCCAGGCTCGAGGGTGCCGACATCGTCGCGGCGGCAGAGCCGCGCACCGACGCGGGTCGCGGCCTCGATCGCCCCCTCCGGCCCCAGGCCGAGCTCCGCGAGGGCGGCGATCTCACCGTAGAGGCGCAGCCCGTAGAGATCCGTGCCCGTCGCGAGCGCGACACCCTTCTCGATGGCCGACCGCACGACGCCGCGGTGCCGCTCGTTCCGCTCCGAGGTGCCGTGCTGGCTCGCCGCCCAGCTGGTCCAGCACGGCACGAAGATGACGCCGTGCTTCGCCATCTCGTCGAGCACCGTCGGGTCCTCGTGCAGGCCGAGGCCATGCTCGATGGCGTCCGCTCCCGCCTCGATCCCCGTCCGGACGTCCGCGGGCGTCATCGCGTGGAACGTGATCGGCTTGTCCGCGGCGTGCGCGACCTCCGTCGCCGCACGCAGCTCCTCGACCGTGAACGCGCGCGCCTCGATCGCGCTCGTCACGCTGCGGGGCACCTTGACCTTGATGAAGTCGGCGCCCTCGTCCAGCAGCTCGCTCGCGACGCGCGCGACCGCGGCCGCGTCGTCGGCCTCGCGGCTCATCGAGAGCGGCGCTGCCTTCTCCTGCGCCGGCTGGATGACCTGGACGCACGTGATGACGCGCGGCCCGCGCGCGACCCGGCCCTCGATGGCGCCGCGCAGCGCGACGTTGAGGCTGGCGTACGCGCCGCAGTCGCGGGTCGTGGTGATCCCCTCGGCGAGCGAGACGAGCGCGGCCTGCGCGGCGCGCACGAGCTGGAGCCGATCCTCCTGCAGGTGGAGGTCGTAGTACTTGCCGCGCATGTGCTTCAGCGCGAGATGCTCATGCGCGTTGACGAGGCCCGGTAGGAGCGTGGCGCCGTCCAGGCGGACGACGTCGGCGCCATCCGCGGCGAGGTCGCCGCTGCGGCCGACCGCGGTGATGCGTCCGTCGGCGATGAGGATCGCCGCGTCCCGACGGAGCGGCGCCCCGGTGCCGTCGAGGATCGCGTCCGCGAGCAGGAGCGTCGTCAGATCGGCACCGGCACGAAGACGTAGCGCCCGAGGTTCTCGACGTACGGCATCCAGGAGGCCCAGCCGTCCCAGTACTGCGGGCGGGTCTTGGGCTCGCTCGCCGTGATCTTCTCGCGCATCGTCGCGTCGTCCTCGAACACCTGGATCTGGAGGTAGAAGCGCGGATCGCCCGTGAGCGCCCAGTAGCGCTCCACGCCGGCCAGCGGGACGTCGCGGAGCTCCTCCGTCCACATCCGCTCGCTCCAGCGGTTCCACTCGTCCTCCTTCTCGGGGACGAGGGTCAGGCGCTCGACGATGAGCGGACGCGCTCCGTCGTTCGACGAACGCTTCCCTGCCGACCAGATGAGCGCGTACGGCTGAGCCGAGAGGTCGCGCATGTCCGCCGCGAATGCGTGCCATCCCTCGCGGATCCGCGTTGTCGCCTCGCGGGTCGCAGGCGTCCACCGGGTCGCATCCTTGAAGTCGTAGAAGGTGAGCCGGATGAGGTCGTCCTTCTCCTCCTTGTAGTGGCGCACGCCGGCGAGCTCCGGGATCGCCTTGCGGAGCGCCGGGATGTGGTCCTTCGTGAGCCAGTCCGAGTAGCGCTCGACGTGGCGAGCGACGGTGATCCGCTGGCGGACGACGTACGTGAGCGAAGGCGAGCCCATCGACCCTCCCCGACCTGCCGTGAACGACGGCGCGAGCCGAGGCTAGGAGCGCGTCCCGCGTATGGTCAACCAGGACGGCCGTTCCCGCGCGCGGAACGCCGAGCGTCGGCCGGCACCGATGAGTTCTCGCTTCGGCCGCCGTCTAATGGGACGAATCCCCGGGCTCGGGAAAGGAACGGGAGGAAGTTCGTGGATACAGTTCGCTCGACCGACGGCACCACCATCGCGTTCGACCGCTCGGGCGACGGTCCGCCCGTGATCCTCGTGGTCGGCGCGTTCAACGATCGATCGACCGGTGCGCCATTGGCTCGATACCTCGAGCGACGCTTCACGGTCTACAACTACGACCGGCGAGGTCGCGGCGCGAGCGGCGATCACGCGCCATACGCCATCGACCGCGAGCTCGACGATCTCGACGCGCTGATCGTCGAGGCCGGCGGCCCGGCGGCGGTGTTCGGCTATTCCTCGGGCGCGATCCTCGCGCTTCAGGCGGCGGCTCGGAGGCTGCCGATCTCCAGGCTCGCCCTGTACGACCTCCCGCTCATCGTCGGCGGCGCTGCTCGTTCTCCCGTCGACCACGCGGCCCCGCTCGCGGACCTGATCGCGGCCGGACGCCGCGGGGACGCGGTCGAGTACTTCCAGGCGAAGGTGGTCGGCATCCCCGAGGACGTCGTCGCGCAGCTGCGGCACGCGCCGTTCCGAGCGGGGCTCGAGGCGATCGCCCACACCCTCGTCTACGACGCGACGCTCCTCGGCGACGGGTCGCTGCCAAGCGAGCTCGCGCGCTCCGTCGCCGTACCGACCCTCGTGATCGCCGGCGGCGCGGGCGCCCCGTTCATGCGGGAGACCGCGGACGCCCTCGCGGCCGCCCTCCCCGATGGGCGATCGCTGATCCTCGAAGGGCAGACCCACGACATCGTCCCGGAGGTCCTCGGCCCCGCGCTGGAACGGTTCTTCGCGGGCGCGGCGGACGTGAGGGCCGATGTCTCTGCCCGGTCCTGAGGCGCGTCCGTCGCGCTCCGAGGGGTATCGCGGCAACGTCTGGCGGTTCTTCGTCTTCAACGGGCTGCTGTATTTCCTCCTCTGGGTCCCGATCTGGGTCGTGTTCCTCCAGCGGAAGGGAGTGAGCCTCAGCCAGATCGGGCTCCTCGAGGCGGGGGCGTGGCTCATCGCGGCCGCGGTCGAGGTGCCGACGGGCGCCATCGCGGACCGCTGGGGCCGCAAGGCGGCGATCGCGATGGGGGCGGGCCTCTACTCGATCGCGATGTTCCTCGTTCTCACCGAAGTGCTCTCACCCTTCTTCCTGGTCGGGTATGCGCTCTGGAACAGCTCGTTCGCGTTCGTGGGCGGCGCGGATTCCGCGTTCCTCTATGACAGCCTGAGGGCGGATGGCCGGACCTCCGAAGCCGCCCAGCAGTCCGGCCGGTATCTCGCGGTGCAGCAGGCGTCGCAGGGAGCGGGTGCGGTGCTCGGCGCATGGATCGCCACGATCGACATCACGCTCTGTTTCACGATCGCCGGCGCATGCGGCCTCGCCGCGACGGCGATCGCGCTCACGTTCAAAGAACCGCCGCGACTCGAAGAAGGCGAGACGCAGCTCGGCTACTGGCGGAACCTGCGCGTCGCGATCGGCATCGCGTCGGTCCGACCGGTCGTGCGGTGGCTGCTGCTGCTCGGCGCGGTCCTACCGCTTGTGCCGCTCGTGATCTACTACGTGCTGCTCCAGCCCTACGCCCTTGGCGTGGGCCTGCCGATCGCGTGGCTCGGCGTGGTGGTGCTCGCCGTGCAGGTCGCGACCGTGTCCGCCTCATGGCTCGCGCACCGCACCGAAGGACGCGTCCCCCTGCCGACGCTCGTCGCGATCGGCATCGTGCTGCTGCTCGTGGCGGGCGCGGTGCTCGGTGCGTTCCCTTCGATCCCGGTCCTCGCCTTCGTTCTGCTGTTCGCGCTCGTTCCCGCGACGCTCCAGCCGCTCCTCGCGACCCGGCTCAACGTCTTGATCCCGAGCACGCAGCGCGCGACGGTCCTGTCGCTGAGCGGGCTGGTCACGGAGCTCGGGCTCGCGGTCACGATGCCGACCATGCTCGCGCTCGCGGACGTTCTCGGCGCGCCTTCGGCGACCGGCGCGGGCGCGGCGCTCTTCGGGCTGGCCGTGATCCCGCTGTTCCTGCTCTGGCGGTCCGCCGAGCGTCGCA
>DASWCU010000015.1:0-12264 GCA_036389935.1 Candidatus Limnocylindria bacterium | reverse complement strand
GCTCGTGAGCTCGCTCGCCCAGATCGCCGATCTCCGCGGGATCGAGATCTGCGGCTACGACACGCGGAAGGACCCCGAGGCGCAACTCCCCGGGGTCCTCGCGCAGACGTTCGCGGCGGCGTTCAGCTGATCGCGGCTAGTCGCCCCCGATCGTGTAGCGGAGCTTGACCTCCGCGAGCCACTCCTCGAGCGCGCGCGTGAGAGCGTCCATGTCCTTGGCGATCTTCGAGATGCGTCTCGTCCGCGGCGGCTCGGGTAGCGGTCGCGGCACCGAGTGCTCGCCGCGATGCTCCGACCAGTAGACCGCCATCCTGGCCTCCTTTCCCACTACACGTCGCTGTACAGGTAGAACTCGTACGGGTGCGGCCGCAGCGCGACCTGCTTCGCGCTGTCGCGCTTGAACGCGAGCCACGCGTCGATGAGATCCTCGGTGAACACGTCGCCGCGCAGCAGGAAGTCGTGGTCGGCCTCCAGCGCGTCGAGGACCTCTTCGAGCGAGCCCGGCGTCTGCTTGATCTTGCGCTTCTCCTCGCCTTCGAGCTCGTAGAGGTCGACGTTGAGCGGCTCGGGCGGCTCGATCTTGTTGAGCACGCCGTCGAGGCCGGCCATCAGGCACGCCGAGAACGAGAGGTACGGATTGCACGACGGATCGGGGGCGCGGAACTCGAGCCGCCGGGTCTCGGGCGTGTCGAAGTACACCGGGATGCGGATGCAGGCGGAGCGGTTGCGCATCGAATACACGAGGTTGATCGGCGCCTCGTAGCCCGGCACGAGCCGGCGGTACGAGTTCGTGGTCGGCGCGGCGAACGCGAGGATCGCCGCGGCGTGCTTGAGCAGACCGCCGATGTAGTGACGCGCGGTGTCGGACAGGAGCGCGTATCCGTTCGCGTCGTAGAAGACGTTGCTGCCCGACTTCCAGAGGCTCTGGTGCGTGTGCATCCCGGAGCCGTTGTCCCCGAAGAGGGGCTTCGGCATGAACGTGACGACGTAGCCTTCCTTCGCGGCCACGTTCTTGGTGATGTACTTGTACTTCAGGACCCGATCGGCCATCTCCACCAGCGTCGAGAAGCGCATGTCGATCTCGGTCTGGCCGGCCGTGCCGACCTCGTGGTGGTGCACCTCGACGTTGATGCCGGAATCGATGAGCGAGCGGACCATGCGCGAGCGGAGGTCCTGCAGCTTGTCGGCCGGCGGGACCGGGAAGTAGCCCTCCTTGTAGCGCGGCCGGTGGGCGAGGTTCGCGTCCGTGTTGCGGCCCGAGTTCCAGATGCCCTCGTCGGAGTCGATGTAGTAGTAGCCGGAGTTCGGCGTCTGGTCGAAGCGGAGCGAGTTGAAGATGTAGAACTCGATCTCCGGTCCCCAGTACGACGTGTCGGCGATGCCCGTCGTCGGAAGGAATGCCTCGGCTTTCTTCGCGACGAAGCGCGGGTCGCGGCTGTAGGGCTTGCGCGTGAGCGGGTCGATGACGTCGCAGATGATGTCGATCGTTTTGACCTCGAGCACGGGATCGACGAACGCGCTCGTCGGGTCCGGCATGAGGAGCATGTCGCTCTCGTTGATGTGCTGGAAGCCGCGGATGCTCGAGCCGTCGAAGCCGATGCCGTCGGTGAAGAGGCCTTCGGAGAGCTCCTCGACCGGGATGGAGAAGTGCTGCCAGGTCCCGGGCAGGTCGACGAAGCGCAGATCGACGATCTTCGCATCCGTCTTCTTGGCCAGCGAGATGACGGTCTGGGCCGAGGCCTCTGGCACCGCCGGCGCGGCAGTCTTCGGGCGCTCGCTCGGCCGCTCGCTCGGACGCTTCACGGTCAAGGTCATCGCATCATCTCCCCACTCGATGTCGGCTGGCTGTCAGCATCGCGCGCGCGACCGTCCTCGTGAACCGAGCGACGGTCGCGATTGGGTTGCGGAAGAGTGACGGCGGGCCGGGCCTCAGGCCGCGCGGCGCTCCGGAAGGCTCTCGGCTTCGACCTTCGGCCCGCGCATCGGCAGGGCGACCCACGCGACCACGAGTGCGGCGAAGGCGACGAATGCGGCGACTTCCATGACTGTCCCTCCTGCTTCCTAATCGAGCTGGTACGCGATCTCGCCGTGCTGCGAGGCATCGAGCCCGAGCGCTTCCTCGTGCTCGCGAACGCGCATCCCAACGGTGACGTCGATGACCTTCACGATGATCGCGGTCATCAGCGCGGCGTAGATCCAGGTCGCGGCGACCGCGATCGCCTGGGTCAGCAGCTGCTGGGGGTTCCCGAAGACGAGTCCGTTCGCGCCGGCCGTGTTGATCGCGACGGTGGCGAACAGTCCGGTCGCGAGCGCGCCCCAGGTGCCGCCGATCCCGTGGACCGCCCAGACGTCGAGCGCGTCGTCGACCCGCAGGCGTGGGCGAAGCTGCATCGCGAGGTAGCAGAAGACACCCGCCCCGAGCCCGATGATGATCGAGCCCGAGACGTCCACGAATCCCGAGGCCGGCGTGATCGCGACCAGACCGGCGACCGCGCCGGCCGCCATGCCGAGCACGCTCGGCTGGCCACGGTGGATCCAGGAGACGGTGAGCCAGGTGAGCCCGGCCATCGCCGTGGCGGTGTTCGTCACGACGAAGGCGCTTGTCGCGAGCCCGCCGGCCGCGAGGGCGCTGCCGGCGTTGAAGCCGAACCAACCGAACCAGAGGAGCGACGCGCCGAGGATCGTCATCGTCGCGTCGTGGGGCTCGCTCGTCTTCATCCGTCGTCCGATCAGGATCGCGGCGACGAGCGCGGAGACGCCACTCGAGATGTGCACGACCGTGCCGCCCGCGAAGTCGAGCGCGCCGAGCGCGTGCAGCCAGCCACCGGTGCCCCAAACCCAGTGGGCGATCGGGTCGTACACGAGCGTCGCCCAGAGAAGGGCGAAGATGACGTACGCCTTGAAGCGGACGCGCTCAGCGAACGCACCGGTGATGAGCGCGGGAGTGATGACCGCGAACATCATCTGGAACGCCATGAACGCCTGGTGGGGGACCGTGGGCGCGTAGTCGGGGTTGGGTGTGAGGCCGACACCGCGGAGGCCGATCCAATCGAGGCCGCCGATGACGCCGGCACCGCTGTCGGGCCCGAACGCGAGCGAGTAGCCCCAGAGGACCCACTGGACGCTGATCAGGCAGAGGATGAAGAACGAATGCAGGAGCGTGGACAGCACGTTCTTGCGGCCGACCAGGCCGCCGTAGAAGAAGCCGAGCGCCGGGGTCATGAGCATGACGAGCGCGGTGGAGATCAGGATCCAGGCGGTGTCGCCGGTGTTTATGTCCATGCGTGGCACCCTACGAACGCACGCTCGGGGCGACAGTGGTGTCCGAGCGCACGGAACGTTGCGATTGGGCGTCCGTTTCGACGCCCGCCGCTACTCGGTCGAAACGGTCTGGTCGACGAGCTCGCCGCCCGGGCGGATCGCGAGGAACCGCTCGGCCGCGGTCGCGCCGAGCTCGCGCACCGCGCGGGCCTCATCGTCCTGGCCGGAGCCGACGAGCGCGCGCCCGTAGCCGCCGAGCAGCGCGAGCAGGCGCGGCAGCTCGGCTTCGCGCGGCGCACCGACCGAGACCTTCGCGCCCTTCGCGAGCCGCCCGCGGAGGCCGGCTGGGTCCAGGCCACGCGCCTCATCCACGCGGACGAAGACGACGCCGCCGGACATCCCCGAACAGATCCACCGGCCGGGGTCGCCGAGCACCACCGCCGTACCGGCGGTCATGTACTCGAACGCGAAGCCACCGAGATCCCCGCCGAACACCACCTCGGCCCCCGAGAGCCGGATGCAGGCGCGCGCGTCCGCCGCGCCCTGGACGAAGAACCGACCACGCTGCGCGCCGTACGCGAAGCATTTGCCCACCGCGCCGTCGACGAATCGTCCGACCGCGTTCGGCGCCTTGAGGATCGCGACGGTGCCGCCGAGCGCGGTCTTCGCCGCGCCGTCCTGTGCGCCGCCGCCGAGCTCGAGCGACAGCCCGTCCGTCGCGTAGGCGGCGAAGCCGTTCCCCGCGACGGAGCCGGCCGCGATGCGCGGGCGGAACGCGATCGGCACGGTCCCGCCGATGTGCGCTCGCGCGATCGCTCCCGCGCCGCTCGTGCCGACGAACCGGTCGCGGCTCGTGAGCGCCTCGTCCTCGGATGCCGCGATCGCGCCGGCGGGCACGAGCGACCGTGACGTCACCGCCTCGCCGACCGGCTCGAGCAGTGCCGCGAGGTCGAGCCGATCGGCGGCCCGGGCCTGGACCAGGAGGTCGGCGCGGCCGACGAGCTGGGCCGTGCTGCTGAACCCGAGCGAGGCGACGAGCCGGGCGAGATCGTCGCGCATCGCGCCGAAGAAGCGGCACAGCTGCGCGACCGCGCGATCGAGCTCCTGCGGCTCGAACCGTTTCAAGCCGCGCTCGAGCGCCTCCGCCCGCGAGTCGATCTGCGTCGTGATGCCGACATGACACGTGTCGAGCTGGCAACCGCGGCAGATCGTGCAGCCGATGGCGACCATCGCGAGGGTGCCGAAGCCCACGCGGTCCGCCCCGAAGCAGAGCATCTTCACGACATCGAGCGCGCTCTTCATCCCACCGTCGCACCAGAGCTCGACGCGGTCGCGCAGCCCGCTGCGCACGAGCGCCCGGTGCGCCTCGACGACGCCGATCTCCGCGGGCAGGCCCGCCCGACGGAGCGCGTGCTGCCGCGCCGCGCCGGTGCCGCCGTCAAAGCCGGACACGGTCACGATGTCGGCCCCGGACTTCGCGATCCCGGTCGCGATGATCCCGATGTCCGGCACCGCCGGAACTTTGACCGCGACGCGGGCATCGGGGTTCACGGTCTTCAGCTCGTGGACGACCTGGGCGAGATCCTCGATCGAGTAGATGTCATGGTTGTTGGATGGCGAGATGAGGTCCACGCCCGGCGCGGCGTTGCGGGCCAGCGCGACCTTCGCCGATACCTTGCGCCCCGGCAGGTGGCCGCCCTCGCCCGGTTTCGCGCCCTGGCCGATCTTGATCTCGAGGTAGCGCGAGGAGTTCGCGAGGAGCGCTGACACGCCGAATCGGCCCGAGGCGATCTGCTGGCCACGCCATTTCGGATAGCGGCCGAGGAGGTCGGGCAGCTCGCCACCCTCGCCGTTGATGCAGAGGATGTCGAGGCGCATGGCCGCCTCGGCATAGGCGCGGTAGGCGGTCTCGCCCTGCGAGCCGAACGACATCGACGAGATGTAGAAGGGCGCGCTGTGCTCGCCCGTCGTCGTCGTCGCGCGCTCGGCCGGCTCGCCGTCGGCGCGCACGTCGAGGACGTGGCGGAGCGATACCGGATGCTCGGACTCGAGCGCCGTCAGCTTCTCGGCGTACGTCTCGTACGGAGCCTCGCCGTTCGCGACGGCGAGTGCGGCCTTCCAGACCCGCGGATACAGCCGGAACGCGGGCTCGAGCCGCGCGGGCGTTCGCTCGCGCAGCAATGTCGCGCGATCGAATCCGTCCCGGTCGATCATCTCCCAGCCGAATCCCGCGGTCTCACCGCCGGCGAACGTTCGAACGCCGAGGAACCGCGCGAGCTCGGTCGTGAGTCCGACGGCCGAGAACGCGCGGCCGTAGCCGCGCAGCTCGTGGATCCCGAGCGTCGAACAGACCTTCTCGATCCCCTTGCGAAGGGCCTCGACGAGATTCGGGAGCGCGTCAGGGTCGCCGGTCGCGATCGCGTGCTCGAGGAGCAGGTACGGGTTGACCGCGTCGGCCCCGAGGCCCAGCGCGACGACGAGGTCGTGCAGGTTCCGCAGGCTTCCCGCGGAGACGAACAGCGCGGCCTCGCGCCGCAGCGACCCGTTCGTGCTCGGCTGGGCGAGGAGCGCGTGATGGGCCGCCGCGACGACGAGCAGCGGGTCGATCCAGGCCCGACCCTCCTCGTGCACGGCGTGATCGGCGACGACCACGACCCGCGCTCCCGCGCGCACGCCGCGGCAGGCATCCGCGCCGAGGCGCGCGAGCGCGTCGCGCGGGTGCTCCTCCCAGTCGCGGTCGGCCTCGAGGACGACCGCCGCGCGGCGGGACTCCCGCGCGAGCTCGGCCGCGAGATCCTCGACGAGCCATGTGCCCAGGCCTCGCGCAACGGGACGCAGATCCTCGAGCGCGATCGCGCTCTCGGGCGAGTGACCGCCGAGCAGGATCGGCACGCGCAGCTCGATCCAGGGCCGGCGGCGGTCGGCGCCGTCGATCGCGGGACGCGGGCCGACGACGGCCCGCGTCGAGAAGTGCTCGATCTCGCGCTCCCGGTCGATGGCCGGATTGGTGACGACCGCGACGGTCTCCTGCAGGAGGTCGGCGAGGTTGACTCGGCGCGACGAGAGCGCGGCGAGCGGCCCGTCGTAGCCGAGCGAGCCGATGAGCTCGTTCCCGGTCTGCTCCATGAAGGCGGCCTGCTTGAGGTCGTCCGGGTCGTAGCCGAGCGCGGCGAACTGCTGCTCCCGACGGATGGCGACGTCCTCGACCTCGTCGGGTGGAACGCCGACGGCGAAGCGCGCCGCGTGCCGGGCCCGCAGCGCGGGCGTGGGCGCCGCCACGGCGACCGGCCCGCCGGTCTCGCTCCGCCCGCGGTCGCCCGCGACGAGCGCGGAGCGGCGCGCGCGCAGCGCGACGAACCGCTCGCGAAGCGCCGCCTCGTCGAGCAGCCGCCACTCCATGCCGGCGCCCGCGCGTTCGAGCGCGGCATGCTCGCCCGGGCCGAGCGGCCGTGGATCGCGGACGTAACGTTCGAGGGGAATGAAGCCGCGCTCGCTGCCGAAGACGTGGAGCTCGTCGGTCTCCACGTACCACAACGGCCGCAGGCCCATCGCGTCCACGCCGAAGAAGCACTGGTCGCCGAGGCGAGCAAGGAACGCGGCGGGCCCCTGCGCGAACGGCCCGAAGGCCGCCCGCGCGCGCACGTACGCATCCTGCGTCGGATGGGACAGCCGGCGGACCTCGTTGACGATCGGCGGGAACACGAGCTCGATCGCCTCGACCGGGTCGAGGCCACGACCGAGCACGAGGCCGCGGAGCACCGCATCCACGTCCTGCGAGTCGCTTCCGTCGCGCGAGAGCGCGATGCCCAGCGACGCGGCCTCCTCGCGGAGGCGGGCGATCGTATTGATCTCGCCGTTGTGGGCGAACGACGGGAACGGCTGGACCCGCTCGAAGCTCGTCGTCGTGTTCGTCGCGTAGCGGTTGTGGCCGAACGCCATCGACGTCAGGAAGCGGGGATCCGCGAGGTCGGGGAAGTACGCCGGAAGCTGCGGCGCGGAGCCACGGAGCTTGTACACGACCGCACTGCGCGACAGGCTGACCACCGTCGCCGCCGTCTCCTTTTCGATCTCGATGCCGACGCGGTACAGCAACCGGTCGGCGCGGCGTGCCGGGCCGAGGACCTGAAGCCCGAGCTGCCAGAAGACCGGCTCGTCGACGCTCGCGCGTGATCCCAGGGCCGCGGCGCGCGTCATGGCGGATCGCTCGACGAGGATGCGGATGCGATGCGCCGCGAAGAGCGCCCGGATCCTCGCCATGATGGTCGGGTCGGCGGCGCCGGAGCCGCTCCGCGGGACGAAGAGGTGCGCGACCGCGAAGCCGCGGTCGTGGGCGAGGGCGCCCGGGAGGCCGGCCACCGAGAGGGTCTCGGACCACAGCTCGCGCGGCACGTCGGTGAGCACGCCGGTGCCGTCACCTTCACCGTCGACCGAGCCGGACCGGTGAGCGAGGCACTCGAGCCCGCGGAGGACCTCGGCGAGGACGACACGCGTCGCACGGCCGTCCTTCCGGGCGATGGCGACGAGGGCGCAGGCGTCCCTTTCGTCTTCCATGGAGTGACGTTACGGTGTCGACGTGTCGCGGAACAGGGACGGCAACGTTGTCGTTCGGTGTCGGCGACCGCCGCCGCCGGGACGGAGCGCCCGGTCATGACCGGGATCGAGGTCATCTACCTGTACGTGGCGGACATCCGGCGGTCGGTCGCGTTCTATGAGGCGGGGTTCGGTGTGTCCTTCGTCACCCGTGGCGATGACTGGGCAGAATGCACACTCGGCGATGGCGTGCGCTTCGCGTTCCATCTCGCGGATCCGGACGCGCCACCGCCGACTTCAGGGACGCTGGTCGTCGATCTGCGGGTCGATGACCTCGACGCGACGCGCGGTCGGCTCGCCGAGCTCGGCGCGACGATCACCGAGACGCAGGAGGCTCCCTCGGGGTGCTTCTTCGGCTTCATCGACCCGGACGGTTACCGGCTGCAGGTGTTCGCTCGGCGGTCTCGCTGAGTCGGATCGCGCCGCCGGCTCCGTTCGTCTGCGCCGCGGTCAACGCGGCCGCCGCGATCGTGCTCGCGACCGTGCTCGCACCGGGGACCTCGCTGGCGCCGACGTCGGCCGAGGCCGCGTACGTCGCGGCGCACATCGTGACGTGGCGGCTCGGCTGGCTCCTCTGGATCGCGGCCGCGGTGTCGCTCGTCGCGTTCTTCTGGTGGTGGGCCGCGCGGCTCGGGTGGCCGGCCGTCGCGAGGGTCGCACTTCCGCTCGCCTGTGCCGGGGTCGTCGCGGACGTCACCGCCGAGTCGCTGCTCATCATCTCCGCGCCGGCGGCATACGTCGAGGTCGGTGGATCGGCGTTGCGGTTGAGCGGCGTCGGCGCGAACGGCCTCTACAGCGTGGCCGGCGCGCTGCTCACCGTCCGGACGCCCGCACTGTCGCGCGGCCTTGCGGCGTGGACGTGGACGATCTGGCTCGCCGGCGCAGGGCTCGCCCTGGCCGGCCTCGCGGGGAGTGACAGGGCGAGCCAGGTCATGACCGCGGTCCTGTTCGCGCTGTTCCCTCCGTGGCTCATCGTGTTCGGGCGGAGGATCGGCTGAGGCGGGTCGTCGTGCTAGGCGGCACGGGTTCGTTCGGCGCCGAGGCGGTGCGGCTCCTCGCGCGCGGCGGCGTCGCGTCCGTGGCGGCGTCTCGGCGGACCGGGGTGAACGTCGAGGACCGCGCGGTGCTGCGCTCGTTCCTGCGGCCACGCGACGTGGTGCTGGACGCGGCCGGACCGTTCCAGCGACGATCGACCGCGCTCCTCGACGTCGCCCTCGAGGTGCGAGCCGACGTCGTGGACCTCTCGGACAGCGCGGCCTACGCCCGGGCGCTCGGGGCCCGCCGCGGCGCGATCGAGGCGAGCGGCGTCGCGGTGCTCACCGGCTGCAGCGCCGTCTCGGCCGTGGTCGCGACGCTCGTGCGCGCCAGCGGGATCGACACACCCGTCAGGATCGATGCGTGGCTTGCGCCGGCGTCGCGGGAGACCGCGCGAGTGGGCACGGCGCAGGCACTCGTCTCGTCGCTGCGCGCGGGAGCGGCGCTGACGTGCGAGTTCGCGCCGATCCGGGGCATCCCGGTCGAGAGCGGGCTCGAGGTGCAGCTTCCGGCGATCTGGCCGAGCGTCCAGGAGGCGGCGTTCTGGGTCGATCCCCACGTCCCGGGACTCCGACCGATCCTCGCCCTCGCCGCGCGGAGCGGCCTCGCGCGCGCGGCTGCGCTCGCCCTGACGCCGGTCGCCGTTCCGCTCGCACGAGCGATCGGGACGCGTGCGGGGATCTTCGCGGTACGCGCGGAGGGGCCGGCGGCGATCGCCCGATGGACGCTCACGGCGCCGCACGGAAGTCAGCGGATCGCGGTCGCGCCCGCGGTGCTCGCTGTGCGCGATCTCGCGATCGGCGCGTTCGCGCCGACGGGCCTCGTCCCGGCGGACCGTCAGGTGACGCCGGACGCGCTGTTCGCGATCCTCGCCGACCTCGGGATCGCGGTGGCGCGGGCCGACGGGCCTCAGCCCAGCTTGTAGCCGACGCCTCGCACGTTCGCGGGCACCGGCGCGCCCGCTGACTCGAGCTTCGAGCGCAGCCGCGCGAGGTGCGCCTTCAGCCACTCGGGATCGGGATCCCGCTCGTCCGGCCAGCCCGCGCGCAGCAACGCCTTGCGTTCGACGAGCTCGCCCGGCCGGGCCGCGAGCGCGGCGAGCAGCCGGAACTCGGTCGGTGTGAGCGGGAGCTCGCTGCCATGCATCCGCGCACTGTGCGAGCGCGCGTCGATGGCCAGGCCGCCGATCGTGGTCGACGCGGCAGGCCGTGACGGCGCTTTCGCCCGGCGCAGCAGCGCCCGCACGCGGGCGACGAGCTCCTTTCGACCGAACGGCTTCTCGAGGTAATCGTCGGCGCCGAGGTCGAGCAGGGCGGCCCGCTCCTCTTCGCCCTTCTCGCCGGTGAGCATCAGGATGGGCGTCTGCGCGGTCGCGCGGATGCGACGGCAGATCTCATCGCCGCTCATGCGCGGTAGCCGCCGGTCAAGGATGATCAGATCGGGCCCCTCCTCGGCGTGGCGGCGGAGCGCGCTCTCGCCGTCGTACGCGGTGATGAGGTCGTAGCCCTCCGCGCCGAGCAGCGCGGCGACCATGCCGACGAGCGCGCGATCGTCGTCGACGATGAGGACGCTCGTCACCGGTCCGCCTCTCCGCGCGCGAGCGGCACGCTGAACGCGAACACGCTGCCCCGCTCGTTCGGCGGCTCCTCGTACCAGAGCAGCCCGGCCTGCGCTTCGACCACCCGGCGGGACGCGTAGAGGCCGATCCCGGCGCCCGAGATGTCGGCCTCGGTGTCCACCCGTACGAACGGCTCGAAGATCCGGGACCGATCGTCGACCGCGACGCCGCGGCCCTCGTCGCGCACGCGGACGACCGCCCGCTCGCGCTCACGCGAAAGGGACACCGTGATCGTCGTACCGGCGGGCGCGTACTTCGTCGCGTTGTGCACGAGCCCTGCGACCACCTCGGCCGTTCGCCGTCTGTCGGCGCGGACCCAGAGCGGCGCGCCCGCCCGCGGCATGACGAGCTTGTGGCGCCGCGTCATCGGCGCGAGACCGTGAAGCTCGTTGATGAGCGAGGCGCGCAGGTCGAACCTGACGCGGCGCACCGTGATGTGCGGCCGGTCCGCCTTCACGGTCGCGAGGATCCGATCGACGAGCCGGTCGAGCCGCTCGACCTGCGCGGTCGCGTCGGCCAGCGGAAGCGGGTCGCCGTCGCGGCTTCGCTCCGAGATGAGGTCGAGGTAGCCGCGGATCACCGAGAGCGGGGTCCGCAGGTCGTGGGTCACGACAGCGACGAAGTCCGAACGCGCTCGCTCGAGCATCCGCAGACTCTCGGCGGCCTTCCGCTCGAGGCCATACAGGGACGCCTTGTCGATCGCGAGCGCGGCCTGGTTGGCGAGCGCGCCGACGAACGCGACCTCCGCGTCCTCGAACTCCGCCTGGCCCGGCACGTGGAGCGCGACGGCCCCGAGAAGCCGGTCGCCGGCGAGCAGTGGCAGCGCGACGTGATCGGCCGCCACCACCGGGCGGGTCTCGGCGAGCGCGGTGCGAGCCGCGGCCAGCACGGACCTGGGCAGCTCACCTGATCGCGCGCGCAGGCGCGGCTCGTCGTCGCCTTCGTCGCGCAACAGGATGCCTCCGGTCGAACCCGGGTACACCCGGACCAGCCGATCTACGACGAGCGACAGGACCTCGTTCAGCTCGAGCGTCGAGGTGAGCACGTTCGAGACCTCGAAGAGTGCGGATACCTCGCGCAGCTTGCGCTCGGCGTCGCGCTGCAGGCGGCTTTTCTCGATCACCCCGGCGACCTGATTCGCGATGGTCTGCAGGAAATCGATCTCGCCGCTCTCGAAGTCCCGCGGCGTGACCGTCTGGACGTTCATCACGCCGATGACCTCGTCCCGGATCACGAGCGGGACGGAGAGCATGGACCTGAAGCGCTCCTGGTCGACCGACGGGACCCACTTGAAGCGCGGCTCGTTACGTACGTCCCGGACCGCAAGGGGCACCCGTGCGTTCGCGACCCAGCCGGTGATGCCCTCGCCGATCCGGAGCGTTGCGCGTCCGATCGAGCGCGGATCGAGCCCATTCGACGCGACGAGGCGCAGGAGCCCCTCGCGCCGCTCGAGGAGATACAGAGAGGACACCTCGGCGCCAATGGCGTCGGTCGTTCGGTCGATGACGATCCGGAGCATCTCGTCCCAGTCACGGGTCGACGAAGCCAGTTGAGCGATCTCGTGAAGGAACGAGAGCTCGGCAAGTTTCCGTTGGGTGTCGGGCGCCGTCACCACCGGATTCTAGAAATACACTGGCTCGATGGGCACGGTCATACGCACGCACGGGCTGACGAAGCGCTTCGGCGCGCTCGTCGCGGTCGAGGACCTCGACCTCGAGGTCCGAGAGGGGGAGGTCTTCGGCTTCCTCGGCCCGAACGGC
>DASWCU010000014.1:0-6070 GCA_036389935.1 Candidatus Limnocylindria bacterium | reverse complement strand
TGGTGGGACGCCTCGCCGACCTGCGGCGCGTCACCGAACGCGAGCTCACGGCGGTCGCGCGGCGCCGGCGCGAGGCCGAAGCGCTCGCCGAGGCCGTACGAATCGTGAGCGCCCGCAGCCTCGACGAGGGGGCTGTCGAAGGTATCCTCGAAGCGACGGGCCAGGTCGTCCCGAGCGGCTATCGCGCCGTGCTCCTCGCCGAGGACGAAGACCAGGTGCTCGTTGTCGGCGCCGATGTTGGGGGACCGGAGAGCCGGCGCGGGCGGCGGCTTCCGATCGGAGAGGGCGTGGCCGGGCGCGCGTTCACGGCGCGCGCCTCCCAGATCGTGGCAGACGGTCGTCGCGCCGCGCTGGCGGTCCCGATCGAGGGCCGCGAACGCTGTCTGGGCGTGCTGTATCTCGAGGACGAGCAGCCCGGTCGGTTCGGCGAGCACGATGCCGAGCTCCTGCGGGAATTCTGCCGCTATGCGGCCGTGGCGCTCGACAGTCTCGCCGCGGCGCAGGCGCTCCGGTCGTCCGAGGAGCGTTTCGCTCGCTACTTCCACTCGCATCCGATCCCGGGGTTCATCACGCGCGTCGGCGATTCGCGGATGATCGACGTGAACGAGGACTTCTGCGCGCTCTTCGGCTACTCGCGCGATGAGGTCATCGGACGCACGAGCCTCGAGGTCGGATTGTGGGTCGACCCGGACGACCTCGAGCGCCGCCGCGCCGCGATCGCGCGGGATGGCTTCATCCGCGACTGGGAGGCCGAGTTCCGCCGGAAGGACGGCCGGACCGGCAACGCGCTCCTCTCCGTTCAGCAGGCCGACGTCGGCGGCGAGCGCTGCGTCATCACCGCCCTGCTCGACATCACCGAGCGCAAACGCTCCGAGGCGCTGCTGACGCGCCAGGCGCGCCACGACGCCCTGACGGATCTGCCGAACCGCACGCTGCTGGCCGAGCGCATGCGCCGCGCGGTCGATGGCGGCGACGGCGGGGCGCTCATGGTGATGGACCTCGACCGCTTCAAGGAGGTCAACGACACCTTCGGCCACGACGTCGGCGACGGCCTGCTCCGCGAGGTCGGGCGGCGGATCGAGCGCGACCTCCCGGCCGGCTCGACGCTCGCGCGGCTCGGGGGTGACGAGTTCGCCGTCTTCGTTCCGGCCGCCGACCGCGCCGACGCGGCCCGGATCGCCGCTCGGATCATCGCCGAGACCGAGCAGGCGTTCTGGGTCGGCGAGCTCAACCTCTCCATCGGGACGAGCATCGGTGTGGCCCTCGCGGAGCCCGGCTCGAGCGACCCGGTCGTCCTGCTGCGGCGGGCGGACATCGCCATGTACGACGCGAAGCGGACCGGTAGCGGATGGTGCTTCTACGCACCCGAACAGGACGGCTATAGCCCCGCTCGCCTGCAGGCGGTGGCCGACCTGCGCCTCGGGATGGGCCGCGGCGAGCTCGAGCTGCACTACCAACCGGTCCTCGATCTCGTGACCGACACCTTCGACGCCGCCGAGGCGCTTGCCCGCTGGCGGCATCCCGATCGCGGCCTGCTCGCGGCGAGCGAATTCGTCCCTCTCGCCGAGCAGACCGGGCTGATCAAGCCGCTGACCGACTTCGTGCTCATGGGCGCGATCGCGCAATGCTCGCGCTGGCGGCGCGAGGGGCGCACCCTCGCCGTCGCGATCAACCTGTCGGTGCGCAACCTCACCGATCCGCAGCTCGTCGACCTCGTGGCGAATCTGCTCGCGGGAGCGGACGTGCCCGGCTCGCAGCTCATGTTCGAGATCACCGAGAGCGCGCTCATGACCGAGCCGGAACGCGTGCTCGTCAACCTGCGCGCGCTGAAGCGCATGGGCATCCGCCTGGCGGTCGACGACTTCGGCAGTGGCTACTCGTCGCTCGGCTACCTTCACCGGCTGCCGATCGATCGGGTGAAGATCGATCGCGCGTTCGTCCGCAACCTCACGGCCGATCCGACGAGCCGGGTCATCGTCGACGGCGCGGTCCGCATCGCGCATGGGCTCGGGCTCGCCGTCGTCGCCGAGGGCGTCGAAGACGAGCGGACGCTCGCGCTCGTCCGCGAGATCGGATGTGACGCGGCCCAGGGCTACGCGATCGCCCGTCCGATGTCCGCGGAGGCGCTCGAGTCGTTGCTGCCGCCGAAGCCGGTGGTCGCGCTACAGGCGTAGGCCGAGCGCGTGCATGATGGCGGCCGCGGCCCAGCCGAACACGAAGCAGCCGGGGATCGTCAGGATCCAGGCCGTCACGATCCGCCCCGCGATGCCCCAGCGGACCGCCGACAGCCGGCGCGTCGCCCCGACGCCGAGGATCGCTCCCGAGATCGCGTGGGTCGTCGAGATCGGGATCCCGAGGCGGGTGGCCACCTCGATGACCGCACCGGCCGTCGTCTCGGCGACGAAGCCGTTCACCGGCTTGAGGAGCGTGATCCGCAGGCCCATCGTCCGGATGATCCGGTAACCGCCGGTCGCCGTGCCGAGCCCGATCGAAACGGCGCAGGCCACCTTGACCCAGTCGGGGATCGTTCCCGCCGGCTCCCCGCCGAGGAAGCCTCCGGCGAACAGGGCGAGCGAGATGACGCCCATCGTCTTCTGGCCGTCGTTCCCGCCGTGGGTGAACGCCATCCACGCGCTCGAGAGGATCTGGAGCCGGCCGAAGAGCCGGTTCACGAAGGTGTAGGTACGGCTCGCGAGGAGCCAGTACAGGCCGAGCATGAGCAGGTAGCCGACGACCAGGGCGGTCGTCGGCGAGACGACGATCGCCGAGCTCGTCTTCACGAGGCCGGGCGCGATGACGACGTCCCAGCCGTGCTCCGAGACGGCGGCCCCGATCATCCCGAAGATGAGCGCGTGGCTCGAGGAGGTCGGGAGCGCCGCGTAGAAGGTGATGAGGTCCCACGCCACCGCCGCGATGAGCGCCGCGAGCACGAGGTCCTGGGTGACCCGGCCGCTGTCGACGATGCCCTTCGCGACGGTCGCCGCGACCGCGGTCCCGGCGAGCGCGCCGACCAGGTTGAGCGCCCCGGCCATGACCGTCGCCTGCAGCGGCGTGAGGACGCGCGTCGCCACGACCGTGGCGATGGCGTTCGCGGCGTCGTGGAAGCCGTTCACGAACTCGAACGCGAGCCCGACGAGCACGACCGCGATCACGACGAGGGTGCCGCTGTCCATCAGCCGTGCTTCACCACGATCATCTCGATGATGTTCGCGACGTCCTCGCATCGGTCGATCGCGACCTCGATCAGCGCGTGGATGTCCTTCCATTTGATGATCTCGATCGGATCCGTGGAGCGCGCGAAGAGATCGGCGACGGCCTCGCGGAAGATCGAGTCCCCCTCGTTCTCGAGCGTGTGGACCGTGATCCAGTGCGGCTCCAGGCCCTGCAGCCGCTCGAGGCCGCCGAGGGCGGTGACGAGCACGCTCGTCGCCTGGACGAGGGTGCGCACCTGGCGGACCGCGGCCGGCCGGACGCTGGTCACCTTGTAGAGGCCGAAGAGCTCGGAGACGTCGTAGCAGACGTCGGTGACGTCGTCGAGCCGCGAGGCGAGTCCGACGATGTCCTCGCGATCCAGCGGCGTCACGAACGTCGCGTTGAGCTCCTGGATGATCTGATGGGTCAGCTTGTCCCCGTAGTGCTCGATCGCGTGGAGCTCGCGGACCTTGTCCTCGACCCGCGTGAAATCGGTGACCAGCTTGTCGAGCGCCTGCGCCGCCTCGAGCGCGTTCCGCGCGTGCTCGCTGAACAGGCTGAAGAAGATGTTCTTGCGGGGCATGAGCGAGAGTCGCATGCGTCCCTCCGTGCGCGTGCTCGAGAGGCGGATCGGCTACGCCACCTCTCGGCGGATCGAGGCCATCGCGGCGGCGGCCGCGAGCAGGGCGAACGCCGCCAGGATCGCGAGGTCGCGGACGATCAGCGGATCCGAGACCGCGTAGCCACGCACCATGACGGAGCGCAGCGCTTCGTTCGCGTAGGTGAGCGGCAGCACGCGCGCGAGCGGACGGAGGATCTCGGGCAGCTGCTCGAGCGGGACGAGCAGGCCGGAGAGGAAGACCTGCGGGAGGAGGACGAGCGGCACGAACTGGACGGCCTGCAGCTCGTTGCGGGCGAAGGCCGACACCGCGAGGCCGAGCGACACCGACCCGACCACCAGGACCGCCTCGACGAGGAAGATCGTCGCGAGGTTGCCGCGGTACTGGACCTTCAGCACGAAGATCGTGAAGGCGAGGATGACGAGCGCCTGAAGGAGCGCGAAGACGCCGAAGCCGAGGAGATAGCCGAGGACGAGCTCGCCGCGGCGCAGCGGCGAGGCGAGCAGCCGCTCCAGCGTCCCGCTCGTGCGCTCGCGAAGGAACGAGACGGTCGCGAGGAGGAAGATGAAGAAGAACGCGAAGAGCGCGATGAACACCGGCGCCAGGTAGTCGAGCAGCGTGTAGCTCGGGCCGCCGTACAGGTAGTCGATCCGAATGAGCCCCGATGGCACCGCGCCGATGACGGCCTTCGTCAGCGCGGCCTGGAGCCCGCCCACCGTCGCGCCGGTCACGGTCGGGTCGGAGCCCTCCACGAGGATGACGGCCTCGCGTCCTTCGATCGAGACGACGGCATCGGTGTGGCCCTGCCGGAGCTCCTCGATCGCCTCGTCCCGCCCGAGCGTCCGGACGTCGAGGTCGGTCTGGCGGAGGCCGTCGACGAGCGGCGCCGGCACGTCGCCGGCCACGATGACCCGCGTGCGGTGGCTCGCCGGCGAGCCCCAGATCGCCCCGACCAGGGCGAGAACGACCATCGGTGCGATGAACAGGAGCGCCAGGGTCCGGCGATCACGGCGGAACTGGAGGACGATCCGCCGGGCGACGGCGGCCGCGCGGCGCGCGCTCATCCTCGCCGATCCGACAGCGCGAGGAACGCGCTTTCGAGATCCTTCGTCCCGGCCCGAGCGCAGAGCTCCGCCGCGCTGCCCTCGGCGAGCAGGGTCCCGGCGCGGATCAAACCGAGCCGGTCACAGCGCGACGCCTCGTCCATCACGTGGCTCGACAGGAGGATCGTCACACCGGAGCTGGCGAGCGCGCGGAAGTGATCCCAGAACTCGCGCCGGAGCGAGGGATCGACGCCCACCGTCGGCTCGTCGAGGAGCAGGAGCTTGGGACCATGGAGCAGCGCCGCGGCGAGCGAGAGGCGCGCGCGCATCCCGCCGGACAGCGTGTTGACGACCGATGAGCGCCGCTCGAGCAGGTCGACCGTGCGAAGCGCCTCCTCGATCCGCGCGCGCGGCTCGCGTACCGCTTCGAGCGCCGCGAAGAAGCCGAGGTTCTCGTCGATGGACAGCTCGCCGTAGAGCGCCGGCACCTGGGTCATGTACCCGACCATCGCCGCCGACACCGCCGCACGTGGGGTCCGCCCAAGGACCCGGACCTCGCCGCCGTCGGGACGGACGAGCCCGGCCAGGATCCGGATGAGCGTCGTCTTGCCCGACCCGTTCGGGCCGAGCAGGCCGTAGATCTCGCCCACCCGAACGGCGAGCGACAGTCCGTCGAGCGCTGTTACCGGCCCGAAGCGTTTCCGGACATCGCGCGCTTCGACCGCGGCGCCTGCTTCCACCGTCCGAGGATGCTGCCATGTCGCGCCCCGCGCCGTCAGGCTTCGTGGCACGGCGGTTGCATTCGATCAGGTCGATCGGGGGATAGAAAACGGATCGCGCGGGCGGCGCGTGAAAGGCGGCGGGCATGCTCCTCTTCGCCTTCGGGCTCATCGTGGGTGTCGCGCTCGGCATGGTGGTGATCGGCTTCATGGCCATTCGGGCGTACGACCGCGGCTACGACGACGCCCTGGAGCGCCGCCAAGCATGGCGCACCGAGCTGCTCGCCCGGCAGGCGGTGGCGGCTCGGGGCCAAGAGGTGAGGCGCGCGAGCTAGTCGGGTCCTCGCCAGGCCGCTCAAATCCATCGGTCGTTAGGGGCGCCGTGAGGCGCCCCTTTCGTTCGGCCTGACGCCCGTCCGGCCGGCGCGACGCCGCACCTGTGTGACCACCTACTACGGAGCCGCAAGGCGAAGAAGCAGGACGGTCACGCAGCCGC
>DASWCU010000013.1:0-15594 GCA_036389935.1 Candidatus Limnocylindria bacterium | reverse complement strand
GCGCGCGACAACTGTCCGACGGGCGCGATCCACGTCGAGACCATGGAGACCGACGCCCCGGGCGAAGAGCACGCTCCTTCGACCTAGCGTGTCGGCACGATGAGCGACCTCGAGCGCCATGCCGCTGAGGTGCGGCGGCGCCGCGAGCCCTGAGCCGACGCGCGTCGCCCGGCCCGTTGGACCGTCCTCGGCGCTCCTTGGGCCGCGCGATCAACGCACCGCCCCGGCCCGCCGCAGCGCGGTGACGTCGGTCGCGGCGAACCCCCAGTCGCGCAGCGCCTCGTCGGTGTGCTGGCCCGGCCGGGCTGGCCCGCGGCGGATCGCGGCGGGCGATCTCGAGAGACGCGGCGCCGGCGCGGGCTGCACGATCCCGCCCGCGTCCACGAACGTCCCCCGGGCGGCGTTGTGGGGATGCACCGCGGCCTCTTCGAAGGACAGGACCGGTACGACGCAGGCGTCCGTCCCATCGAAGAGGGCCGCCCACTCCGCGCGGGTGCGTCGAGCAAACGCCACGGCGATGCGCCGCCGGATCTCGCCCCAGTTCGCGCGATCGGTGCGCGGCGGCAGCTCACGCAGATCGAGCAGGCGGATGAGCTCCTCGTAGAACTTGTCCTCCAGCGGACCGACCGCCATGAATCGGCGGTCCGCCGTCTCGTAGACGTCGTAGAACGGCGCGCCGCTGTCGAGGAGATTCGTGCCTCGCTCCCCGCGCCAGGCTCCCGAAGCGCGGAGCGCGTGGAAGTGGGCGGAGAGGAGCGCCGCCGCGTCGAGCATGGCGCAGTCGATCACCTGCCCGGCGCCGGATCGTCGCGCTTCCAACACCGCGCACGCGATCCCGAACGCGAAGAGCGTGCCTCCGGCGTAGTCGCCGATGAGGTTCAGCGGTGGCGTCGGCGGCGCTCCGGGCCTGCCGATGGCGTCGAGGACGCCGCTGAGCGCGATGTAGTCGATGTCGTGGCCGGCCATCGGCGCGTACGGGCCGTCCTGCCCCCAGCCGGTGACCCGCCCGTACACGAGCGCGCGATTGCGAGCCGCGCATTCGGCCGGTCCGATCCCGAGCCGCTCCGCGACGCCCGGCCGGAACCCCTCCATGAGCACATCCGCGCGCTCGACGAGCCGCAGCAACGTCTCCGCTCCCTCCGGCCGCTTCAGGTCGATGATGACCGAGCGTCTGCCGCGGTTCACCACGTCGAGCTCGGGTGGTGGCTCGCGCTCCGCGGCGTCGGGTCGATCGATGCGCAGGACATCGGCGCCCATGTCCGCGAGGAGCATCGCCGCGAAGGGACCCGGACCGATGCTCGCGACCTCGATAACGCGGACCGAGCCGAGCGGGCCCCCCGCGCTCACGCGCGACGCGATACCGGGACGCTCGCCTCCTCGGGCAGGCGCACGGATCTCGCGACCGTGGCGACGTGCGATCTGACCACGCGCTCGACCTTCGGGCCGTCGCCGGCTCGCAGGGCCCGGAAGATCTCCCAGTGCTCGCGCTGGGCCGTATGCACGAGCTCGTGGTCGCGCTCGAAGGCCGGGAGATAGCGCAGCGTCCGAACGCGCACGCGCTCGACCTCCTCGCGCAGCAGTGGCGAAGGAGTCGCCGCGTAGATCCGCTCGTGGAATCGTTTCGTGAGCGCCCAGTAGTCGGCCGTCCGCTTCGCGTCGCGGGCCCGGTCCATCCGTCGCAGCAGATCCTCGAGGTCGTCGAACGCCGCATCGTCGAGGTGCGTCGTCGCCTCGGCCGCGGCCGCGGCCTCGAGGATCGCGCGGACCGCGTACTCCTCGTTCATGCGCTCGTGGCTCAGCCGGGCGACGCGCGCCGACTGGTGCGGCTCGATCTCCACCAGGCCCTCGGCCGCGAGGTGGGAAAGCGCCTCGCGCAGTGGCATGAGCGTGAGGCCGAAGCGTTCAGCGAGTGCGGCCACGGTGAGCGGTTCGGCCGGTCCAAGCTCGCCGGTGAGGATCGCGCGCCTCAGGACGTCGGTGGCGACCCCGGCCTTGGTGCGGTATGACGAAAGCTCCTCTGGCCCGCGCCGGTCGGCTGCCGGTCGGGCCCGGGAGGCCCCTGCTGCCATCTTTTATAAGATATCATTGAAGTGGGAATGACTCTCACGTCCACGCCCGGTCGCACCGATGCGGCGGAGGTCGTCGCGCTTCGCGCCGAGGTCCGGGCGTTCCTGGCGGATGCTTCTGCCTCGGGCGTCTTCGTGCCGCGCTGCGACTCGTGGATCACCGGGCACTCCCCGTCGTTCAGCCGGACGCTCGGCGAGCGCGGCTGGATCGGGCTCAACTGGCCGTCACGCTACGGCGGCCGCGACCGGCCGGAGATGGAGCGCTACGCGATCACCGAGGAGCTCCTCGCGGCCGGCGCGCCAGTGGCCGCGCACTGGTTCGCCCAGCGGCAGACGGGTCCATTGCTCATCCGCCACGGGACGGAGGAGCAGCGCGTTCGGTTCCTTCCCGCGATCGCGCGCGGCGAATGCTATTTCGCGATCTGCATGAGCGAGCCGAACGCCGGATCGGATCTCGCCGCGGTGCGCACGAGCGCCGAGAAGGTCGACGGCGGGTGGCGCGTGAACGGCCGGAAGGTGTGGACGAGCCACGCCCACGTCAGCCACTTCGGCATCGTCCTCTGCCGCACCTCGCCGCTCGGCGAGAGGCGGCACGAAGGACTGAGCCAGCTCATCGTCGACCTGCACGCGGCCGGAGTCTCCATCCGACCGATCCGGCTGTTGAACGGCGAGGGACATTTCAGCGAGGTCGTGCTCGACGATGTGTTCGTCCCGGACGACATGGTCGTCGGCAGCGTCGGCAACGGGTGGTCGCAGGTCCTCTCGGAGCTCGCGTTCGAGCGCAGCGGTCCCGAGCGGTTCCTGAGCACGATGCCCCTCATCCTCGCGTTCATCGACGCGGCCGGCGCCGATCCCGACGCCGAGACCGCGGAGACGATCGGTCGCATCGGCGCGGAGCTATGGACGCTTCGCCGGATGTCCATCGACATCTCGCGCGCGCTCGGCCGCGGCGAAGCGCCGAATACCCGCGCGGCGCTCGTCAAAGAGCTCGGGACCCGGTTCGAGCAGTGGTCCATCGACGCGATCCGTCGCCTCTCGGGTGACGAACCGGACCCGGAGTCGACCGATCGCGTCGCGCTGCTCCTCGCCCAGGCGATCGCGGCCGCGCCGACGTTCACCCTGCGCGGCGGTACGAGCGAGATCCTGCGCGGCATCGTGGCCCGCGATCTGGTGTCGTCATGAGCGACACCGCGCTCGTCGAGCAGCTCGCGACCGATGTCTTCGAGCGGCACTGCTCGGCGGAGGTGGTCACGGCGGCGGAGGGCGGCTGGTCCGCCGAGCTCTGGCGCGCGCTCGAGGAAACGGGTCTCACCCGGGTCGGTGTGTCGGAAGAGAGCGGTGGCGCCGGCGGCGGATGGCCCGAGGCGGCGGCGGTGCTGCGCCTGGCCGCCCGCTACGCCGCCCCCGTCCCGCTCGCCGAGACGACGGTCCTCGCGGCGTGGACCGCCGACGCCGCGCGGCTCGAGGTGCCCGCAGGTCCGCTCACGGTCGCGTTCAGCGGGCTCGCCGTCGAGCGACGCGGGACCGGATGGGTGCTGCGCGGCCGCGCCTCTCGTGTTCCGTGGGCGAGCGAGGCGGCCGCGATCGTCGCGCTCGCGCCATCCGGGGACGCGCGGGTGATCGCGGCGGTGCCGCCGGCGCTCTGCCGGATCGAGCGCGGCTGGAACGTCGCGCGGGAGCCACGGGACACGGTGACGCTCGACGGGCTCGATCTCGCTCGCGTCCCGTGGGTCGAGACCGAGCCGACGGACCTGCGGGCGCGTGGGGCGCTCGCGCGATCCATCCAGATCGCGGGAGCACTGGACCGCGTCCTCGCGCTCACGACCGAGTACGTCCGGGTGCGGCGCCAGTTCGGCCGTGCCCTCGCGGACTTCCAGGCGGTGCAGCAGGAGCTGGCGCTCCTCGCGGGTGAGGTCGCGGCGGCGGACGGCGCCGCCCAGGGCGCGGTCTCCGCCGCAGCGGCGATCGACGGCCCGCCGGCGCGCGCGGTCGAGCGGTGCGGGACCGACGTCGCCGTGGCGAAGATCCGCACCGGCATGGCCGCGACCGGGGGCGCACGTATCGCGCACCAGCTGCACGGCGCGATCGGTGTCACGTACGAGCACCGACTGCACCACTTCACCTCGCGCCTGTGGTCGTGGCGTGACGAGTTCGGTGGCGAGCGCGAATGGGCCATGCGGCTGGGCCGTGTCCTCGCCGCCACGGGTGGGCTGGGCACGTGGGAGCGGCTCACTGCCTCGCGCGAGGAGGCGGTCGCATGAGCGCGAAGGTGCTCGTCGAGGATGTGGGCGGCGGCGTGCGGGTCATCCGTCTCGCGGATCCGTCGCGGCGCAACGCCATCGGTGCCCGGATGCGCGACGAGCTCGCGGCCGCGGCGTCGGCGGTGGCGGCGGATGCGCACGCGCGCGCCCTGGTGGTCCGCGCCGATGGCCCCGCGTTCTGCTCGGGGGCCGACCTCGTCGAGACCTTCGAGGGCGCCGCCGACAAGACGATCGAACAGGTCCGGGTCGAGCTCATGCGGATCTACGACAGCTTCCTGCGCGTCCGCGACCTCGAGATCCCGACGGTGGCCGCGGTGCGCGGCCCGGCGATCGGTGCCGGCATGAACCTCGCGCTCTCGTGTGATGTCCGCCTCGCCGCCCCCGATGCGTCGTTCGGTGCGCTCTTCTCCAGGATCGGGCTGCACCCGGGGGGCGGATGCTCCTACTTCCTCGCGCAGGCCCTCGGCCCGCAGCGGGCGCTCCGCGTGCTCCTCGACGGCGACACGCTGGATGCGCCGGCGGCGGCGCGGGGCGGCCTCGTCGACGAGATCGTCGATGACCCCGAGACCGCCGCGCTCGCGATGGCCGCCCGCTGGGCCCGGCTCGATCCGGACCTCGCGCGGGGGATCAAGCGCAGCATCCGCCTGGCGGTCGCATCGGGATTCGACGCGGCGCTCGACTTCGAGTCGTGGGCGCAGGCGGCGTCCGCGCGCAAGCCACAGATCCAGGAAGCGGTCGCGCAACGCCGGGCGAGATCGGCCGCGGCGACCGGAGAGAAAGGAGTCCTGTCGTGAACGGGATCGTCATGGATGGTGTGAACTGGCGCATCCTCGCGCTGCTTCAGGACAACGCCCGCACCTCGTTCAGCGAGATCGGGCGCCAGGTCGGGCTCACGCCGACCGCGGTCGCGGAGCGCGTGCGGCGCCTCGAGGACGCGCGGATCGTGCGTGGATTCCGCGTCGCGGTCGGGGCCGAGGAGCTCGGCTACGCGATGACGGTGTTCATCCGCGTCACGGTGCGGCCGGGCGCCTCCGCGCAGCTCGTGCGTCTGGCCGAGACGATGCCCGAGGTGCTCGAGTGCCACCGGGTGACGGGTGACGATTCGTACCTGCTCAAGGCTGTCGCGACCTCGGTCCACCACCTCGAGCAGCTGCTTTTGCGGATCCGACCGCTCGGTCAGCCGGCGACGTCCGTCGTCTTGTCGACGGTCGTCGAACACCCGGTGGTCCGGCCGTCCGAAACGAACCTCGGACAGAACGGCAACGGGAGCGGACCACTGAAGCCTCGGACGGAGGAGCTCACGGTCCGCAGTGCCTGAGCGTGCCGCGGTCGGCTTCGCACCGAGCGTCGGAGCGGAGCTCGCCCGGTCGATCCGCGCTCGGCTCGAGCCGCGCGGGAACGAGATGGTCGACCTGCTCGGCGAGCTCGTTCGGATCGAGTCGCCGAGCGACGATCCCGCGGCGCTGGCGCGGATGGCGGCCCATCTCGAGGCGCTCTTCGGCGAGTTCGGTCCGATATCGCACCACGCGACCGGGCCGGGCGGCGCGCCGCATCTCGATCTGCGCATCGATGGGCCACCCGACGGTGGCCGGTACACGCTCGTGCTCTGTCACTACGACACGGTGTGGGGCATCGGCACCTTCGACCCATCTCCGTTCACGGTCGACGCCGCGGGAGTCGCGCGCGGACCTGGCGTGCTCGACATGAAGGGTGGCATCGCGCTGTTGCGTTTCGCGCTCGCGGAGCTGCGGGCGCTCGGACGGCCGCCGCGGCGCCCGGTCCGCGTGCTGTTCACCTGCGACGAAGAGCTGCGGAGCGAGACCTCGCGCTCGCTCATCGAGGCGGCGGCGCGGGATGCGGCGGCCGCGCTCGTGCTCGAGTCTCCGCTGCCCGGTGGCACGCTGAAGACCGCGCGCAAGGGATCGGCGACCTACCGGATCGAGATCGAGGGCCGCGCGGCGCACGCCGGGGTCGAGCCGGAGAAGGGCGTGAGCGCGATCGTCGAGCTCGCCCTGCAGATCCCGGTGATCCACGCGATCGCGGATCCCGCACGCGGCACGACCGTCAACGTCGGCGTCGTCCACGGCGGCACCCGCTCGAACGTCGTGCCGGCGCACGCGGAGGCCGAGGTCGACGTGCGTGCGGCGACCGTCGCCGAGGCGGATCGCGTCGATCGCGAGCTTCGCTCCCTCGCGCCGCGACTGCCCGGGGCGCGCGTGCGCGCGGTCCCGCGCAGCCGCAAGCCGCCGATGGAGCGCACCGAGGCGATCGTCGCACTGTTCCAGCTCGCGCGCGCGATCGCGGCCGGCATGGGCGTCGACCTGGCCGAGGGCGCCACCGGCGGCGGGAGCGACGGCAACCTCACCGCGGCCGCCGGCGTCCCGACGCTCGATGGCCTCGGTCCGGAGGGGGAGGGTGCGCACGCCGCGCACGAGCACGTGCTCGTCGAGAGCCTCCCGCGCCGCGCGGCGCTCATCGCGGGCCTGCTGGCGGAGGCTTGAGCGCTCAAGCGCGCCGGCGAGATCCGGCGTCGACCGACGAACACCCGCCTGCGATCGAGCTCGACCCGAGAGCCCGCGCGTTCCTGGAGGGCCCGCGCTACGCGGTCCTGGCCACCGTCAATGCTGACGGCTCGCCACATCTCACCGAGATGTGGTACGAGCTCCGCGGGAACGACATCGTCTTCAACACCACGGCCGAGCGGATGAAGCGGCGGAACCTCGAGCGCGACCCGCGAGCCGCAGTGCTCGTCAGCACGGAGCGGGGCGGTCCCGTCTGGGCGAAGACCGAGTACGTCCGGGTCGACGGCGCCGTCCGGCAGATCGCCGACGGCGCGGCCGCGCGGGAGGACATCCGGCGTCTCGCGATCCGGTACGACGGGCCGGAGGAGGCCGAGCGCGGCATGCGCGACACGTGGTCGAAGCAGGATCGCGTCACCTACGCGCTCACGCCGCGGCGCGTCTACCTGAAGGGGCTGTAGAGAGCCGCTTGGCGGATCTGACCGTTAAGCGGATGGAGCGCCTACATAGTCGGCGCCGCAGTCGAACGGCGGGACCGATGTAGATGAGGTCGACCTTCCGGCCGGCCCGTGGTCGCTCCTCTACGCAGCGGGCTATCGGTCGCCCGCGTGGGTTCAGGCAGCGGGTCGAAGCGCGAGGACGGCGTACGTCTGCACCCAGTCGCCCTTGCCCGCCAGGCGTAGCGTGCCGAGGTCCTGCGTCAGCACGCGGTCGCGCACGGCGTCGTGCGTCGCAGCGTCGATGAGGATCTGACCCGGCCCGGCCATGGACTGGAGGCGGGCCGCGGTATTCACGGGATCGCCGACGACGGCGTAGTGCATGCGGCGCTCGGAGCCGACATTGCCAGCGACCGCTTCGCCAGTGGTGACACCAATGCCCGCCTGCAGGCGGACCCCAGGGAGCGCCTCGATGTGCAGCTCCGCGACTCCGCTTTGTATGGCGAGGGCGGCCTCGACCGCGCGCCAGGGGTCGTCCGAGTGAAGGATCGGCGCACCGAAGAACGCGAAGACGCCGTCTCCAAGCAGGTCACCTACCGTTCCACCGCGGCCGAGCACGGCTTCACTCGCCGTCGTGAGGTATCGATTCAGCAGATCAAGCGCGATCTCCGGCAGGACGCCCGATGCGAGGGCCGTATACCCGCGGACGTCCGCGAACATCGTGCTCACCGTTCGCCGGTCACCGCCGAGGCGAACCCTGTACGGGTCTCGCGCGACCTCCTCGGCGACGGAGTCGCTTACATATGTACCGAGGACCTCGACGAGCCGATCCTGAAGAGCCTTAGTACGAAGCAGCGACCGTATGCGCGCCTGAAGCTCGTGCGCATCGAACGGCTTGGAGACGAAGTCGTTCGCGCCGGCTCCGAGACCACGGACCTTGTCCTCCGGTCGGTTCAGCGCCGTAAGCAGCAAGATCGGTAGACCGGTGAAGCGTGAATCGGATCTGATGCGCTGGCACGCCTCGATACCGTCGAAGCCCGGCATGGTGATGTCGAGCAGCACGAGGTCCGGCGCGCGTTCCCGTACGGCGGCCACGGCCGACGGACCGTCAGTCGCCTCGACGACCTCATAGCCCTCGTGCTCCAACACCTTGCGGAGAAGCGCAAGATTCGCGGGCTCGTCATCCACCGCCAGGATCAGCTGCCGTACGCGACTCATCGGAGGTACGAGGTCACATTCGGAACGAATGTCGCGAAATCGATCGGCTTGCTCATGTAGCCGTCGAATCCCGCGGCCATCGCACGCTCGCGATCACCGACCATGGCGTGCGCTGTAAAGGCGACGACGCGAAGACTTGCCGTCGCCGCATCCGCGCGAAGTCGCCGCAACGCTTCCCAGCCATCCATATCTGGCAGACCGAGATCGAACAGGATGAGATCGGGTCGTTGTGACGCCGCGGCGGCGAGGCCGGTCGATGCATCGTTGGCGACGATGACTTCGTGACCCGCGGCTCGGAGAAGCTTCGTCGCGAGCGCCCGGTTCGCCGGAATGTCCTCGACGACGAGGATGCGTGCCATCAGGCCGACCGGCCCGCTGCGAGGCGGTCAAGCGCTCGAAGGAGACGGTCCCGCCGCACGGGCTTCGTGAGGTGGGCATCAGCGTCGGAAGGGGCATCCGACGCGTCCACGACCGAGAGGACGATGACCGGGATGTCGCGCGTGAGAGGATCGGCTCTCAGGTCGTGAAGCAGGTCCCGGCCGTCGCGATCCGGCATGAGCAGGTCAAGAGTGATCGCGGACGGGTGCAGGCGCCGAGCCTCGGCCACCGCAGCGCCGGCGCTTCCGACGCCGACCACCCGGAAGCCGCGGTCGGACAACATCTTGTCCAGTAGGGGCGCCACCGAGGGATCGTCGTCGATCGCGAGGAGTAAGCGGTCGAGAGGCTTTGCCGCGGTCTCTTCGATGGCTGGCTCGACGATCCGGCAGTCCACCGGAAGGCGGACGCGGAACACGCTGCCGCGCTCGAGTTCGCTCTCGACGGTGATGTCTCCCCCCATCAGCCGCGCAAGGCGACGGCTGATGGCGAGGCCGAGCCCCGTCCCTGCCACCCTGTGGTCGATCTGCCGGAACTCCTCGAAGATGGCGTCGCGTTCCAAAGCCGGGATCCCCGGACCCGTATCACGTACCTCGATCGTGAGCCAGTCGTTCGTCGCACCTCCGATGACCACCTCGACCGAACCGTGCGTCGTGAATTTGAGCGCATTGCCGCAGAGGTTGACGATGATCTGCCGCGTGCGCTGCTTATCGAGGGTGACTACCGCGGGCGCGCCCTCGTCGCGCCAGGAGAAGGCGATCGCTTTCTGTGCGGCGAGGGATCGATGCTGCGCAACAACGGATTCCACCAGCTCGACCGGCGCGAATGACTCAGGCGCGATCGTGACCTTCCCTGACTCGATCCGCGCGAGATCGAGCACCTCGTTGATCAGCGCGAGCAGATCCTGTCCGCCTCGCTGCACCCAGCCCAGCGACGTCCGCTGCTCGTCGTTGAGCGGCCCGTCCACGCCGGCGAGCAGCGCGTCGGTGAACCCGAGGATCGCATTGAGGGGCGTGCGCAGCTCATGGCTCACGCTCGCGAGGAACTGCGACTTCGCGTCGCTGGCGCGAGCCAGCCGCACGTTGGTCTCGGCGAGAGCGTGACGGTGTCGCAACACGGTGCTCGCCGCCCGACTGAGGCTGTAGCTGCCCGCGAGGAGGAGCAGCACGAGGCCGATCCGCAAAGCCCGCGCCTGCCCGAGTGCCGCGTCGACCTCACGCGGCGCCACCTCATACGGGCGCTCGACCAGCACCTGCCAGTTCCAGTGCGCATCCGAAGCGCTCGTCGAAAGTGATGACGGGCCGACTCGGGCGGGGGCGGCCGCGAGCAGCCGCCGGCCGCGGCCGACCGGATCGTCTGTTTCCGTCGCGGGCGCGGATCCCCGCAGTGCGGCCGCGACGACTGGATGTGTCGCGAGCGAAGCGAGGTCCGTGCCGCGCGATGGATCCAGCGGCGCGGCTTGACCGATCAAGCGACCGCGGCCGTCGACCACGTACACGTCTTCAGCGCTCCCCAGGATCGGTTGCAGCCACGTGCGCATCGCGGACAGGTCGACCTCGGCCACGAGGATGCCGACGAAATTGCCTCCGCGGTCGAGGGGAGCGACGATCCTCGAGGAGAGCGCGACGAACGGGCCCGCGCTCGTCCCATCTGACGCATAGACGGCCGAAAGGTAGTAGGCAGCGGCCAACACAGCGCCGCCCGTTCGTTCCTCGCGGAGGGCAGCGACGTAGTCCCAATCAGATTGGCTCGTGCCCACGAGCCGGTCGTCGAACGGGTCCTGGGCGAGAAGCTCGCTCTGAGCGGTGTACTTGACGACGAAAAGGCGACGCACGTCTCTGCTCATCGCAGTCCTGAAGTTCCGCAGAAGGACACCAAGTCGCGTGACGTCGTCCTCGGTTGTGGCCACCTTCAGGTCGGTGCTGGTGGTCGCGCCTCTCAGCGAATCGGCCACGCGAGAGATCTGTGCGGTCACCGCGTCCGCTGCCCGCCGGGAGGTATCCGTTGTCGCGCGCAGCTCTTCCTGACGCACGCGCTCCCGCGCGCTGGCGTCCGACAGCTCACCAGCCAACAGGATCGGCGCGGCCAGCACGAGCGCGACAACGAGCACCAACCGCCACGGCGACGCCGCGAGCCGCTCCCAAGGCGATGCCCGCATGAGGGCAGCCTAAGGCTCGTGTTGCTTTTCAGGGAGCAGGGATACAGGTAGGCTCGTGCCGCCGGCAGCGGTCGGTCCCGGGGGGGCCTTGCGACGAACAGGAACTGACGAACGCGTCCTTCGGTCCGCAGCGCTGGCATTGGTCGGCGCGCTGGTGCTGACCATGTGCACCTCCGCTCCAGCGGCCGATGCACCCGACCCGGATGGGGAGCTCCGGACCGTCAAGGCAGGAGATCCCGGCCTCACCGATCCGCAGCGTCTGGGCAACGTCGCACAGATCGACATCGCGCTGATGGTCTACGAAGGCCTTCTCCGGCTCGATCCCAAGACGCTGCGTCCTGTCCCCGCCGCCGCGAAGGAGCTGCCGGCGGTGTCGGCCGACGGCCGGACCTACCGGTTCAACCTCCGCGATGGCCTGACCTATTCGGACGGCTCCAGGCTCACGGCGAAGGACTTCGCCTACAGCCTCGGCCGGCTCTGTGATCCCGCGGTCGGGTCGTCCTACGGCGCGGTCGCCTACGTGATTGTCGGCTGCCGCGACTGGGCGATGCTCGATCCCACCAGGGAGTCAGCGCAACAGCTGAAGGCCGCTCGCGACGCGCTGTTCGCCCGCGGCATCGTGGTGAAGGGCGAGCTAGAGCTCGAGCTCACGCTCACCGGGCCGGCCGCGTACTTCTCCGCGTTCCTCGCGACGTGGGTCAGCTCGCCTGTGCGCGAGAGCGACGTCGTGCGCGGCGGCGATCGCTGGTGGCTGGATCCGGCGCTGTACATCGGCAACGGTCCGTTCGTCCTCGTCGAGCGGAACGAAGAGCGTTTCGCCTTCGTGGCGAACCCTCGTGCGCGCGTTCCGCCCAAGCTAAAGAAGTGGACGAAGGTGATTGCGGAGCCCGCGGTCTCGTTCGTCGCATACCGCAACGCTGAGATCGATCTGCTGACGCCGAGGCCAGAAGACATGGGGGCCGTCGACGGCGACGCAGCGCTCCGAGCGCAACTATTGGAATCACCAGGGGCGTGCACGTTCTACGTGCGGTTCGACACGACCCGCGCGCCCTTCGACGATCCGAAGCTGAGGCTCGCACTCGCGAAGAGCCTCGACCGAGACGCGCTCGTACGCGAGCTGAAGGACGGCTCGAGACCGGCGCTCTCGTTGATCCCTCCAGGACTGCCAGGCTACGACGCGGACGATGCGGCTCAACGCTTCGACCCCGATGCCGCGCGCAAGCTCCTGGCCGAATCTCGCGCGGCGGCGCGGCCGCTCGGGGCGATCCGCTGGCAATACGTCGGCTCCGCGGCGACGACCGCGATCGAGGCGATCGCTCGACAGTGGAAATCGCAGCTCGGCGTAGAGCTCGTCCCGGAGTTGCTGACCAACGTCGCGTTCGCGGAGCTGGTGCGGCGTCCTGAGGACCGGCCTCGCTTGCTTCATATCGGGTGGTGTGCCGACTATCCAGATCAGCAGAACTGGCTGACCACGCTGTTCGACTCCGGGACCACGGTGCAACAGAACTACCGCTTCACCAATCCGACTTTTGACCAGCTCGTCCGTGCGGCCGACCGCGATCAGGATGCGCGGCGTCGTGACGACCTGTACCTGCGGGCCTCGCGCCTGCTCAGCACCGAGGCGGGCGCGGTCTGGCTGCGTTACAGCGTGCAGAGGGTGCTGCGACAGCCATGGGTCGGAGGTCTGAACTTCGGTTCGTACGGCGCAGGAGTGCTGAATCCGCAGGACGTCTACGTGACGCGGCGCAAGCCTTAAGGATTACCACAGGGCCCTGCGGCGTCTCCACGTCGCGCGCGATCGCATGGTGAGCTCCGCCGCGCTCGCGAACCGCGGCTCCGCAGCCTCGGACCGGTGGGGCGGATCCTCGAGCGTTGGATGACGCGCCATCGCTCGGGTGACCAGCTCAATGGCCTGCGGCAGATCGCCCCGTATCCGCGAAACGTTCGACCCACTCCCCCCACCCGACATTAGCCGCCGCCCGATCGGGACGCGCTGAGGGCCGTGGCTCGGTGCTCAGGCGATCTCGAGAAGCAGCTTGCCGGCGGTGTGCCGGCTCCCGAGGTCCTCGTGCGCGCGGGCGGCCTCGCCGAGCGGGTAGGTCCGCTCGACACGCACGTGGAGCTTCCCCTTGGCGATCCAGTCGAACAGCTCCGCCGCGCGGCGCAGGAGCTCGGCGCGGACGGCCGTGTGGTTTCCCACGGCCGCGCGGGTGAGGTAGCGGCCGCCGCCCTGCTGGAGGACGTGCGTGTCGAGATGCGGGACGGCGCCGCTCGCCTGGCCGAAGAGCACCATCGTGCCGAGCGGGCGCAGCGCGCCGAACCCCTGCTCGAACGTCTCGCGGCCCATGCCGTCGAACACCGCATCGACTCCGGCGCCGCCGGTGAGGCGCTTCGCCGCGGCCGCGAAGTCCTCGTCGGCGCGCACGATGACCTCGTCGGCCCCGATCGCGCGCGCGGCCGCGGCCTTGTCGGCGCGCGTGACGGTCCCGATGACGCGCCCGCCGCGAAGGTGCGCGATCTCGCACAGGAAGCCACCGACCCCGCCCGCGACGCCGTGGACGAGGACCGTGCCGCCGGCCGCGATCGGGTACACCGTCGTCGCGAGCGAGTGGGCGGTCAGGCCCTGCATCAGCACCGCGGCGCCCAGGCGCGTGTCGACGGCGGGCGGGAGCGGCACGAGACGCTCTGCCGCGATCAGCGCGTGCGTCGCGTAGGAACCTTGTTCCATCTCCCAGCCGACGCGGTCGCCGACATGCACATCGCTGACGCCGGGCCCGATCGCGTCCACCGTCCCCGCGCCCTCGTTCCCGAGGACGACCGGGAGCGCCGTCTTGAAATCGCCGGTCCGCTGACGGATGTCGAAGTAGTTCACCCCGGAGGCCGCGACCTTGACGCGCGCCTGCCCCCGGCCCGGCTCGGGAACGTCCAGCTGCTCGAGCCGCAGGACGTCGGGCCCGCCATGCTCGCGCAGGACGATCGCTTCCATGCGCTCAGGTATACGCGCGCGGCGGCCACGGTCGGAAGGCCGCACCCGAGCGTGTGACGCCACCTTCGCTTGTGGATCCCAACCGATTCGGTCCCTCGGCTCGACCTTTTTCGCTGGGTCGCGACCGCTTCCCGTGAACCTCCCTTTCGAGCCGGATCGGTGCGGTCACGGCACTCGGCCCGCAGGGGTGAAGAGGAGGCGACCTAAAGTGGACCCGACGACGCGGGCGGGTCATGTCGATGACCGGCCCGGGTCATTTCGTGGACCCGAGACACGGCTCCATGACCTGCGGAGGTGACACGAGGTGGCGGAGACATCGGTATTGGGCCGGGTGAACGGCGCGATCGCCTGCGACGCGTTCTGCTCATTGGGCGATGGCCTGTCCCACGCGGTCGTGCTGGGAGACGGTGGCAGCTTGACCGACATCGTCTACGAGAAGAGCGGACAGCAACGCGAGAGGCACACGATCGGGATGGCGCAAGATGCGCGCGACGTCACCGCGTTCTGGAGCGACATCGACGGTGTGAGGAACGTCATCGCGGTGACGTCGAGGGGCGAGGTCTGGCACTTCTCACAGAGCGGATCTGAGCCATGGTCGCGGACGCTACGGCGCGAGGTTCCGGATGCGCTGCGCGTCGCCGGCTACGACGAGCATCACCATGGCATCGTCCTTACGAGCTCCGGCGAGGTCACCGATCAACCCTTCCATGGCGTATCCGCGGCCGTGGCGCAGGCCTTCAAGGCGGACACCGCGGCGGCGCTGGAGCGCTCGGGCCGGTCGCCCGCCGCGGCCGCGCTCGACTCGGCGGGTCCGGCGGAGGGTGAGGTGGAACCACCGGTCGTCGTCGGCAACGTGCCGGCCGCGGTCGACGTCGCGGCGCTGTGGGCGGACGGGGGTGATCGGTTCGTGCTCCTGGCCGATCGGAGTGGCGCGATCATCGAGATCGGGTACGGCATCAACCAGCCCGCGACCCGGCGGACGCTCGCCACGCTCCCTGGTCTGAAGAACATCAGCGCGTGCTACGTGGACGATCCAGCGACGGGCCGCAGGGTGGTCGCGCTGACGGAGACCGGCGAGATCCATGAGCTTCGTTACGGCATCGATCCGCCGCGTCTGGGCGAGCCCCTGATCTCGCAGAGCGCAGCTGACATCGCCTGCTTCAAGACCCCCGACGGCGACGTCCACATCGTGCTGGTCTCGAACGGTCAGGTGATCGAGCTGATGAACGGCTGATCACAGCATGACGAAGATGTAGGAGATGACGAGGCGTAGGCGACGCTCAGCGACCGATCGCTCATCACTGATGATGTAGCCTGCACCGGGGATGCCCGCCCGTTCCACTTCGCGCAACGACGGTCGCCACCGCGTCGGTGACCGCCCTGTGACGCCTCCGAAAGGCGAGCGCATCGCCGCCACGCGTGCGCACGGCTTCGCGCGCGACGTGCTGCTGGCCGTGGGCATGCCGATGGAGGAGGCGACGCTCGTCGCGGACCAGCTCGTGTGGCGCGACCTCCGCGAGGGCGCTCCCACGGGCCTCGCGGCCCTGCCTTCGTGCGTGGAGGGGATCGTCGCG
>DASWCU010000012.1:0-5230 GCA_036389935.1 Candidatus Limnocylindria bacterium | reverse complement strand
CTTATACAGCCCGACGGCGTGGTCCGTCGGGGTGACGGCGTCGTCGACGACGCCGATGACCATCAGGCCGCGCACCTGCGACGCCACGTCGAGCGGCCGGTACTCCAGGATGCCGTGGGCCGCGCTCAACGGAACCGCGGTCGGGATGCGCGGATCGACGTCGGATTTCACCGCCGTCGCGCGGCGCTCGGGCGTCTCGATCATGATCCCCTCGCGCGGGTGCACGAGCGTGCCCGTGCCGGTCGTCGCCCGGGCACGCCGCTCGGTCTCGACGCTCGCGAGGAAGGCGACCCACTCGTGCTCGGCCCGCATGCGATGCAGCCAGTCGCGACCGTCCGCGACCGGGACCTGGCTGATCGTCGCCCGAACGTCGGGCTCGTGCGCCGCGGCGAGCACGGCGTTCCCGCCGCCCGTCCCGCCGCTGCCGAAGATCGCCGCGCGCGTCTCGTCCATGTCGTCGCGCCCGCGCATGTACGCGAGCGCGTTACGCCAGTCCTCGAGCTGCCAGGTCGGCGAGATCGTGCCCCGATCGCCCTCGCTCTCGCCGAAGCCGCGGTAGTCGAAGATGAGGACCGCGAAGCCCGCGGCGGTGAACGCCTCGTGGTAGGGCTGGTACAGCTTGGCATCGGCGAGGCCGAGCCAGCCTGGTCCCTGGACGACGAACGGCAGCGCGGCGCGCGCGTCGTCAGGACGGTGCAGGAAGCCCTGCAGCCGCGCGCCCTCGCTGTAGAAGCCGACGCGCTCGGTCCTCACGCGATGCTGCGGTCGGGCGGCCGCGTGAGGCGAGGGAGCACGACGGCGTCGCGGTCGGTTCCTCGCGTCACGTTGTCCCTCTCATCCGCGTGGAGCGCGACGAATTCCGGCACCGTATTCGTTCCACGAGCCGTCGGTCAAGGCGGCATGATGTGTTCGGATGCCCGGAGCGTTCGTCATCCTGCTTGCCGTCGCCGCGGCGATCACGACGACGAAGGGGACCGCCGAGATCGTCTTCCCGCCGTACCTCGCGAGCTACGGGTATCCGCTGCCGCTGATCGGCCTCTTCACATCGCTGTTCGCCGTCGTGCAGCTCGCGTCCCGTCTGCCGATCGGCCTCGCGTACCGGGCCGAGCGGGCGAAGCGCCAGCTCGCGATCGCGCTCGTCGCGCTCGGGCTCTCGACGAGCGGCTTCGCGTTCGCGGCCGGGCAGCCGGTCGCGGTCGGCGCGCTCAGCCTCGTCCACGGCTTCGCGTTCGGCGCGGTCGGGACGCTCGGCCTGGCGCTCGCGATCGACGTGACGGGCGGGCGCCGGGCCGGACGCTCGATGGCCTGGTACACCGCGGCGATCTCCGCGGGGTACGCGCTCGGGTCGATCGTCGGCGGATCGCTCGCGGACGTCATCGGGATCCCGGCAACGCTCGGCGCGGTCGGACTGCTCCCGGTGGCCGCGGCCGCGGCGATCCTGACTCTGCCCGCGGTCGAGGGCGCGCCGCTCGCCCCGGATCGTGGCACCGGCCTGCGGGCGCTCTTGACGGCCGGCTCGAGGCTCGACGGCCGGGTCTGGCTCGCCTTCGTGATCGTCCTGTACCTCAACGTCCTCTCCGACAGCATCGACACGTTCTTCCCGGTCTTCGCGCCGACGATCGGGATCTCCCTCGCCGTCGTGGGGCTGTTGCGCGCGCTGAAGAGCGGGTCCGCCCTGTTCATCCGTTCCAGCGGCATGCTGCTGCTCGAGCTCGTCGACCACCGGCTCGTTACGCTCGCCGCGGTCGTCGCCGCGGCGGTCGCCGCGATGCTCCTGCCGCTCTCGACCTCGCTGCTGGTCCTCGGGCCGATCTTCGTGGTCCTCGGACTGACACGAGGGGTGCTGCGCGCGACGAGCGCCGCGACGATCGCCGAGCTGCGCAACGAGGGCCGCGACGTCGGCCTCGCGTCCGGCGTCTACAACTCCGGCCTCGACATCGGCGCGATCATCGGTCCCGCGCTCGGCGGGGCGGTCGCGAGCATCGTGGGGATCGGGCACATGTTCCAGGTCGTCGCGGCGATCAGTCTGCTCGCGTGGCTGGGCGTCGCGCTCTCGAGCCCGCGGACGAGGGCCGCCGCCGGATTCGCCCGCCGTCGAAATGTCATACCTTTGGACCAACGGAACGTGGAGGTGTAGCGGTGAGTGAGGACGGCCGCGTCTTCCTGCGGGGGATGGACTCCCCGACCTATGGGTTGAAGCACTACCGCGACCGGCAACGCGCCAACCCGCGGGTCCGTCGCGCCGGCACCGTGGTGGACGACGCGAGCGTCGGCCACTCGGGCGACGCCGACCCGAGCCAGTCCCGCACGTACTGGATGCTCGGTCCGGGCGACGAGGAGTTCCTCACCCAGAGCCTCCAGGTGCACTTCGTCGAGCTGATGCCCGGCGGCTCGAACTTCGGGCACGGCAACCAGAACGAGGCGCACTTCTACATCCTCGAAGGCAAGGGCTACGAGATGCACGATGGCCAGCGCTACGAGTGGGAGAAGGACGACCTCGTCATCGTGCACACCGACTCCAAGCACCAGCATCACAACCGGTCGACGACGGAGCGCGCGCTCGCGCTCGTGATGAAGGCGAAGACCTCATGGATGGTGCTCGGCCTGCTGCAGCAGGGGCGCTCGGGGAAGATCGCCGACGAGGGGAAGTTCGGGCCGCGGGAGGATTGGTCGCGGCTCTGGAGTCCGGGCTGGGAGCGGAAGAAGAAGGTCATCAAGCCCTCCGACACACGCTGGGAGACCACCGCCGACGGCACGGTACGGGTCATCCTCTCCCCGGAGCGCACCGACACGCGGACCCACAGCCTCGACCTGTACCAGCAGGAGATCCCGGGCGGTGGCCGGTCGGGGAAGCACTGGCACATGGCCGACGAGACCGTCTACGTGATCTCGGGCAGCGGCTACAGCCTGCACTGGGACGTCGAGGCGGAGATCGACGACCGGTACTACGCCCGCGTCGCGAAGGAGCCCACCCGCTGGGAGTTCGCCAAGGGCGACCTGCTCTACGTGCCGCAGAACACGGTCCACCAGCACTTCAACAGCGATCCGAAGGAGCCGCTCGTCGTGCTGTCGGCCCAGAACCGCCTGTTCAAGCATCTCGGCTACGACAGCGTCGTGCACCTCGAGCCCGCGCCCGAGCAGGCCGAGTCGGGCCGCACCGCGGTCGGCAGCGCGGCGGGGCGATGACCGCGGGCGCCGACGGAGACGGCGCGCGCGACTTCTACCGCGACTGGCTCGAGACGAGCACCCGGCTCGAGTCGGCCCTGCGCCGAACGCCGGTCGTCGCGCGCGGCCGCGACCGCGAGTGGATCGAGACGGGGCAGGACGCGCGGACCGCGATGCTGATCGGCGAAGCGACGGGCTTCCCGACCCAGGGCACCGCCCTCGTGCAGAGCGAGATCCCACCGGGCTGGCACACCGGCCGCCACGTCCACGGCGAGGAGGCGATCCACATCCTCGCCGGGACGGGCTTCAGCGTGATCGACGGCGCCCGCTACGACTGGAAGGCCGGCACGACGCTCCACATCCCGTACCGCGCCGCGCACCAGCACGTGAACAGCGGCGCCTCGCCGGCGATATACCTCTCCGCGCTGACGCAGGATCTGGACTTCGCGGTGAAGCTCGGACGTCTCGAGCAGCTCGAGGAGAAGGGTCCCGATCGCGGCGAGCTCTCGGCCCGGCACCCGGATGAGGCGTCCCAGTTCGCGCCCGACGGGCGACGGATCGCGCTGCACCTCGAGGACGCGATCGACGAGCGCGAGCGCCGCCTGGCGGGCCACGCGCACCCGAAGGCCGGCAAGGGCGCCCACCGGCACGCCGGCATCTGGATCCTCATGGGCGGGAGCGAGAGCCCGAGCGACGAGACGAACGGCTTTCGTGCCAGGGCGGCGGCGATGACGAACATCTTCGAGGAGACGCCGGGCTCGAGCAGCCACAAGCACGCGCACACCGAGGCGATGCTGTACGTGCTGGAAGGCAACGGGTACTCGATGATCGACGGGGAGCGCTATGACTGGGAGGCCGGCGACGCGGTCCACGTCCCACCCCGCATGACCGTCCACGAGCATTTCAACGACTCCGACGCCCGCACGCGGACGCTGCGGATCGAGTTCGGGATCCGTTACTTCTACGAGTCGCTGTGGAGCGGGTACGAGAAGGTGCAGGACCGCCTGGAGGCGACCGCGCGGACGTAGCGCCTCGACCCCACGCGATCTTTGCCGAGCGCCTACACCGGAGTGAGTCCTAGCGGAACCAGGACTCCTCGAGCACCCGCATCACGTTCCCACCGATCGCCTTGGCGATGTCGCCATCGGAGTAGTCGTGCTTGACCATCCAGCGGACGATGTTCGGGAACGCTTCGCCGGGGTTCTCGATCCCGTCGACGAACTCCACCTCTTCGAACTGCACCTGCCCGTGCGCGGCACCGATCGACAGCTGCTTCGCGAAGTAGTGGTGCAGCCCGACATGATCGCCGAAGAGCGTGTCCGGTCCGAAGGCCACGTGGTCGATGCCGACGAGGTCGGCGCAGTACGCGAAGTGCTCCATATAGCCTTCGATGGAATGCTTCGGATGCTTCTGCGTGAGCGTGGTGTGCGGCGCGGCCTCGATGCCGATCACGCCACCCTTCGCCGCACAGGCCTTGATCACCTCGTCCGGCTTCATCCGCTTCGTGTCCCAGAGGGCCCGCGCGCCCGCGTGGGTGATGAAGATCGGCTTCTCGCTCGCCGCGATGGTGTCCAACGACGTCTGATCGCCGGAGTGCGAGACGTCGATCGCGATCCCGAGCTTGTTCATGCGCCGGACCGCCTGGCGGCCGAACTCGGTCAGCCCGCCGTCGCGCGCTTCGCGCAGTCCACTGCCGAGCGTGTTGGCCTCGCTGTAGGCGATCCCCGACGAGCGGATCCCGAGGCCATAGAGGATGTCGAGGCGATCGACCTCGTTCTCGATGGCGGTCGCCGCCTCGAGCGAGGCGATGAACGCGATCTGTCCGTTCTCCTTCGCGCGCCGGATATCGTCGAGCGTCTCTCCTCGGACGACGAAGTCCTGGTGCGCGATGTCCGAGAGGCGCATCCCGAGGTCGTAGATGATGTCGTCCCACTTCCAGCCGGCCTTCGACGTGATCGTGGCGGTGCCGTCCATGAGGCAGTCGAACACGGCGTCGAGCCCCGACACGGCCATGCCGGCGTAGCCGGTGAAGTCCCGGCCCTGACGGCGGTACTCCGCGAGGTCG
>DASWCU010000011.1:0-3882 GCA_036389935.1 Candidatus Limnocylindria bacterium | reverse complement strand
GTTCGTGCCCTGCATCGAGGCTGCGACACCGATCGAGAACGAGCTCGACCGTCTCGACGTCCTGTACGGCCTCGGCATCCGCTCCTGCGGCATCGCGTACAGCGAGGCGAACGCGCTCGGATCCGGTCTCCGCGAGGCCGGTGACATCGGACTGACGGAGTTCGGGCGCATGGCCGTGCGGCGGATGAACCGGCTCGGGATCGCCATTGACGTCTCGCACGCCGGCGATCGCACCTCACTGGACACGATCACGTGCAGCGAGCGGCCGGTGTTCGTAACGCATGCCGGCGCGCGCGCGCTCTGGAACACCAAGCGCATGAAGCCGGACGAGATCCTCAAGGCGTGCGCCCAGCGTGGTGGCGTCATCGGTATCTCGGCCGCGGCGCACACGACGCTCACCGAGCGACATCCTCTGCACACGCTCGACTCGGTGATGGAGCACTTCGAATACATCGCGAACGTCGTCGGGATCGACCACGTCGCCTTCGGTCCGGACATCTTCTTCGGTGACCACGTCGGTCTCCACCGCTTCTTCGCCGAGCAGTTCTCGCTCGCCGCCAGTCGCGGCGGGATGAAGATCCAGGAGGTCGACTACGTCGACGGCATCGAGAATCCCGCGGAGTCGTTCCCGAACATCGTCCGCTGGCTCGTGCGCCACGGCTACTCCGACGCCGACATCGGCAAGGCCATCGGTGGCAATGTCCTGCACGCGCTGGCGGAGGTCTGGGAGGGCTAGGATCGCCGCTCCGCTGAACGCTCGCGCCGCGTATGAGACGTGCCAGAAGGATCAAAAACTCCGCACTTGATGCGTCGTAGACGCGACTCGTAGCCCCGCCGGTCGGCAGTTCGAGTCTGCCCGTCGGCTCAGCGTTTTCGGGGGCGGGGCATCCCAGATGTGGCCGCGCTCGCGGGGTGCTCCTGGCTCCAGGTGCCGCCGCCTCCGACGATTGACCTGTAGAACGCCGGTCACGGCCGCGTGGTCGTAGTGGGCAAGAAGCCGCACCCCGACAATAGCCACGTGACCGAGACTGCGGGCTTGGGGTGACCACCGAACAGCGCAAGCTCGTGAGTGTCGTCTTCGCCGACCTTGTCGGGTCGACCGCGTTCGGCTCCGACAACGATCCCGAGGCGGTGCGATCGGTGATGGGCGGGTACTTCGAGCGCATGAAGCGGATCGCCGAGACGCACGGCGGCACGGTCGAGAAGTTCATCGGCGACGCGGTCATGGTCGTGTTCGGCGTCCCGCGCCTCCACGACGACGACGCCGAGCGTGCGGTCCGCGCGGCGCTCGCGATGCGCGATGCGATGCGCGAGCTGAACGCCGAGCTGAACGTCTCGCTCGCGGCGCGCATCGGTGTGAACTCGGGCGAGACGGTCGCCGGCAGCGGGAGCGAGCGCCAATTCCTCGTCACTGGCGACGCGGTCAACGTCGCGGCGCGCCTGCAGCAGGGTGCGGAGGCGGATGAGGTGGTCGTCGGCGCGCTCACCGAGTCGCTCACGCGCGCCGCGATCGAATACACGGAGCGCGCGCCCGTCGCGGCGAAGGGCAAGGCCGAGCCGGTGCGCGCCTTCCGCGCGATCCGGCCGCGCAGTGCCGTCCCGGAGCAGGCGCGTGGATTGCCGGCGATGCGCGCGCAGCTCGTCGGTCGTCAGCGCGAGCTACGTCTCCTCCTCGACACGTTCGAGCGCGTACGCACTGAGCGCCGCGCGCATCTGTTCACGCTCGTGGGAAATGCCGGCATCGGCAAGTCACGCCTCGTGGGCGAGCTCCTCGCGCGCATCGGGAGCGGCGGCGGGGCGCGCGTGCTGCGCGGCCGCTGCCTGCCGTACGGGGCGGGCATCACGTACTGGCCGCTCATGGAGATCGTGCGCGGCGACGCGGGCATCGCGAGCGACGACCACCGCGACACCGCGCTCGCGAAGCTCGAGCAGCGTACGGCCGCGCTCGGTGTCGGGGATCCCGTCGCGGTGCGGAACCGTCTCGCCGCGATGCTCGGCCTGCGCACCGTGGACGAAGCGCTCCCCGAGGTCCCACCGGCAAGCGTCTCGGGTGAGATCGCCTGGGCGATGCGGGAGCACCTCTCCGCTGTGGCTCACGAGCCCGCGGTCGTCGTCATCGATGACCTGCAGTGGGCCGAGCCGGCGGTCTTCGAGATCATCGAAGGTATCGCCGAGCGCGCCGAGGACGCGCCGCTGCTGCTCCTGTGCGTGGCGCGGCCGACGCTCCTGGAAACGCATCCCGGCTGGGCCGCCGGCCGCGCGAACGCCGCGACGATCACCCTCGACGCGCTCAGCGCCGAAGACACGACGACGCTCATCTCGCGGCTCCTTGACGTTGACGATCTCCCTGCGGAGCTCCGCGCGCGGGTCGTCGAACGCTCCGAGGGCAACCCGCTCTTTTGCGAGGAGTTCCTCCGGATGCTCATTGACGAGGGCCGTGTGGCCCGTGTCGAGGACCGCTGGCTCGCGAACGCGAATGTGTCCGAGGTGCGCCTGCCCGAAAGTATCCAAGCGCTCCTTGCCGCGCGGCTCGACAGCCTTGGGGACGATGAACGGCGCGTCATCCAGGTGGCGTCGATCGTCGGCGAGCGCTTCACGGTCGCGGATCTGCGGGCGCTCGCGCCTGATCTCGATGTCGCGCATGCGCTCGGCGGGCTCCGCCGCTCTGGCCTCGTGCTCGAGGATCGCGAGAGCCGCGAGGCCGGCCATTATCGCTTCAAGCATCTCCTCATGCGTGACGTGGCATACGCGGGCCTTTCCAAGGCTGCGCGCGCCGACCTGCACGAGGCCTTCGCGCGCGAGCTGGAGCGCTCCGTCGGCGACCGCCGCGAGGAGTTCGCCGAGATCGTGGCGCACCACGTGGAGCGCGCCTTCGCCCTCTCGGTCGAGGTGCGCGCGCCGCGCGCCGTCGTCGAGCCGCGCGCCCGCGCCGTGCTCGATCGCGCGCTCACGCTCGGCGAGCGCGCACGGCGCCGCCAGGACCACGGCCTGCTCGAGTCGTACGCCGCAGCCGCGTCGTCAGCGATCGCGGCCCTCGGCGACCTGGCATCGAGCGAGGAGCGCATTGGCGTCACGCTGCTGAACGCTGATGAGCGTCGCCTCGCGTCCCGGTACTCCGAGGCGACCGCGGGGTTCGATGAGGCCGTCCGCATCGCGCACGACCTCGGGCGGCAGGATCTCGAGGCGCGCGCTCATCTGGGCGTGGCGCAGGTGCTCGTGTGGTCGGCGGTGGGCGCGGGCCAGCTCCGCGAGCTCGAGGAGCGGTCGGCGGAAGCGGCGCGTCTGTTCCGCGAGTCAGGCGACACCGGTGGCGAGATCGAGGCCGGTCTCGTCGCGCTCGAGAGTCTATGGGGCCGCGGCGAGGTGACCGCACTGATCGAACGCGGCGTGGTGCTACAGCAGCGCGCGCATGAGATCGGCGACGGCATCCGTGAGCTCCAGCTTTGCGCGCGCCTCGTTCCGGCGAGCCTCATCGCGGGCCGGCCGGACCTCGCGGACCACTATCGGATCCGGACGGATGAGCTGGTCGCGCAGCTTGGCGCACGGCGTCCGGGGTGGGCGGAGGTCACACGTTGCGGAACGAGGCGTGCGGCCGGCGATGTCGACGCGGCGCGCGAGTGCTTCGCGGCTCTCGAGCACACGGCGCGTCGGGAGGGCGACCCGAACATGATCATCTCGACGATGCGAAGCCAGGGCGAGCTGCTCGCGATGGAGCAGCGCCGCTATGCGGATGCTGCGCCCTTCATCGAGCGGGCGCTCGAGCTCAGCGTCCGGATCGGCGATCAGTGGCACCGAGCGGAGCTCACGGGCACGTCTGCGCTCCTCGCGGCGGCGCGCGCCGAACTCGCGACGGCCGAGCGGCTTCTGCGTGAGGGCGATGAG
>DASWCU010000010.1:0-19120 GCA_036389935.1 Candidatus Limnocylindria bacterium | reverse complement strand
GGCGGGAGACCGGATGGTGCTCCCCGCGGGTACGCCGCACGCGGCCGTGGTCGGGGCTTCAGGCTGCTCGTGCATCGAGGGAAAGGCCCGCTCGCAGAGCTAGCGGCGCGTCTCGGCACGAATTCCGAAACGCGACACTAGACTCGCGCCGCAATGACCAGACCGCTCGCGCAGCGGATGTCGCGTCTGGGCACGGAGACCGCGTTCGAGGTCCTCGCGAAGGCCCGGGCCCTGGAGGCGCAGGGCCGGGACATCGTGCATCTCGAGATCGGCGAGCCGGACTTCGACACGCCGCGGCCGATCGTGCACGCCGCGCTGTCCGCACTGCAGCGCGGCGAAACGCACTACACGCCGTCGGCCGGGGTGATCGAGCTCCGTCAGGCGATCGCCGATCACCTCAATCGCACGCGCGGGCTCGCCGTGGATCCGGACCAGGTGATCGTGACGCCCGGCGCGAAGCCGATCATGTTCTTCGCGATGCTCGCGCTGCTCGACACGGGCGACGAGGCGATCTACCCCGACCCCGGCTTCCCGATCTACGCGTCGATGATCGATTTCGCCGGTGCGAAGGGGATCCCCCTGCCGCTCCGCGAGAAGCACGATTTCGCGCCGGACCTCGACGAGCTCCGGTCGCTCATCACCGCACGCACGAAGCTCATCGTGCTGAACAGCCCGAACAATCCGACGGGCGCGGTGCTGCCGCACGGCGTCCTGAAGGAGATCGCCCGGATCGCCCGAGCGCGCGATCTCTGGGTCCTCACCGACGAGATCTACGCCGAGATCCTCTACGAGGGACAGCACCATTCGATCCTCCGCGAGGACGGGATGGCCGACCGGACGATCCTGCTCGATGGGTTCAGCAAGACCTTCGCGATGACCGGTTGGCGCCTCGGCTATGGGGTCTTCCCATGGCCGCTCGTGGAGCCCGTCACGAAGCTCGTCACGAACTCCGTCTCGTGCACCGCGACGTTCACGCAGCGCGCCGGCACGGTGGCCCTCCGCGAACGGCCGGCCGAGGTCGCCGAGATGGTGCACGCCTTCCGCGAGCGGCGCGACGTGATGGTGCTCGGCCTGAACAAGATCGACGGGATCAGCTGTCGCGAACCGAAGGGCGCCTTCTACGTCTTCCCCAACGTCGCCGGCCTTGACCTCGGCGATTCGGCCACGGTGGCCGAGCGGATCCTGAACGAAGCCGGCGTCGCGACCCTCGCTGGCACCTGTTTCGGCGCGGCCGGTGAGGGGCACTTGCGGCTCTCATACGCGAACTCACTGCAGAACCTGCAAGCCGCGGTCGGGCGGATCGGCGAATGGGCCAAGGCCGCCCAACGCACCAGGGCAGCGATCCGCGCCTGAGGGCCTCCGCCCGACGAGCGGCCGGCGCCGCTTGCCATACCTACCGACCGGTCGGTAAGGGCTAGACGGCGATCCCGTCCAGCAGCAGCCCGACGACCTCGGCGGCCAGCTGTTCCGCGTCGCGGCCGCCCGGCCGGGCCTCGCGCCCGGTCCACGGATCGATGAGGTTCAGGAGCGCCTGTGCGGCGAAGGCGGTGTCGATCGGCCGCAGCTCGCCGGCCCGGACACCGTCGTCGAGCAGCTGCTGCAACGGCGAGAAGAAATGGCGGAAGAACGCGCTCCGCGTCTGGCTGAGCTGATCGATGGTGAGCGCCACGCCGCCGTCGCGCATGAGGCGCGGGCCGCTGCACTGGGCCCGAAGGAGGTAGGCGACCGCCGCCACGAGCCGGTCGCGGGTGGTCGACCGTGACCGCGTCGCGGTGCGCAGGCCGCCACCGTGCTGCTCGAGTCCACTGCATACGACCGCCGTGAAGAGCGCGCTCTTGTCGGCGAAGTAGTAGTAGAGGGTCGGCTTCGTCACAGCAGCGTCCCGCGCGATGTCCGCGAGCGAGGCGCCGTGCACGCCCTGCTCGCTCCACAGCCGGTCGGCTGCTTGCAGCACACGTTCGCGGGTCGACGTGCGGCCACGTCGCTCCTGACTCACTTGGAGGTCACCTGTCACCCAGTCTACCGACCGGTAGGTCAGCCGGGTTCCAGTTTCGACGTGGGGCTGGGGCGGCTTGGGGACAGAACCGTTGCCCGGCCGCGACGATGTTGCTGGGCGGCGCGTTACACGTCGCGCTCCTCCGCGGAAAGCCGGTTGCTTCGCCTGCGGGCGGTCGAGAGCACGGAATGACGGCCAGGGAGTCCACGAACACGCGTCGCGCCGCCGCGGTCATCGGCGCCATCGCGCTCGGTGCGCTGTTCGCGAGCGGCATGCATCCGGTCGCGGCGCAGGACGGCGTCGCCGCGGTGATCGTTCGCGACGCGGATCGGGACGCCGACCGCGACCCGCTCGGTGTCGACGCCACATCCGAGCCGCGCGTCTGTCGATTCGACGTCATCGGCTCCGGCTTCGCGGCCGGCGAATCGGGCGGGTGGAGCGTCGAGGAGTGGTCGCCCGCGATCACACCGGGCGGGACCCCGGTGCTCGATGGACGCTGGGGCCCCGGGCCCGACTGGGGCATCGGGCCGGTCGCGCTGACCGCGGGCCACTACTCGCTGTTCGTCGAGCGGTGGATCCCCGACGCCGCGCCGGCGCGGATCCGGGTCACCTTCTGGGTCGACTGTCCACCGCAGGCGGTGCTCGGCTTCGAATCCGGGCCGGCCGGCCCCACCGGCCGCGTGACCCCGGGCGTCGAAACCCCGGCCAGCCCGACATCGGCGAGCGGCGCGCTCACCTGGCCGTGGAGCGCGACGACCGTCTCGACCCTGCCGGCGAGCGGCAGCGCGCCGCCGATCCCGCTCGCCGGGCTCGGGATCGCCCTCATGGCCGCGGGCGGACTCCTCCTACGTCGGAGCGGCCCCGAGCGCTGACGGGCGACCCGGCCCGCCGACGAGCCACGGGTCGGAGCGGTACGCGAGACTAGGCGGGTGAACGAGGCCGCGCCGGTCGATCCGCGCTACGGACAGGAGCGGCGGCTGGTGACCGTGCTGTTCGCCGACTTCGTCGGCTTCACCGCGCTCGCCGAAGAGCTCGACCCGGAGGTCCTCCAGGAGCTCGTCTCGGGGATCTTCGAAGCGCTCGCCGAGCAGGCCGTGGCGCACGACGGGACGATCGAGAAGTTCGTCGGCGACGCGATCTTCGTCGTCTTCGGCGCGCCGATCGCCCACGAAGACGACCCGCAGCGGGCCCTGCGCGCCGCCCTCGGGATGCAGCGGGTCTTCGCCGAGCAGGCGGCCCGCGCGAAGAAGGAGCGCGGTGTCGAGCTGGGTCTCCGTATCGGCGTGCATACCGGCATGGTCGTCGCGGGGGCGATCCGGCCGGTCGCGCGGCCTGATGGCGAGACGCGCCAGACCGCCCAGTACGGCGTCATGGGCGACACGGTGAACACCGCATCGCGGCTCCAGGCCGCGGCCGCGCCCGGCGAGATCTACGTGACCCAGGCGACCTTCCGCCTGACGAACCGTGAGTTCAGCTTCCGGGAGGTCGGGCCGATCGAGATGCGTGGGAAGGAGCGGCCGGTGCTCGCGTACGCGCTCACCGGCGAGCGCTCCGAAGTGCGGGTCGCCATCGAGCTCAACGCGCCGCTGGTCGGGCGCTGGATGGAGCTCTCGCGCCTGGATCTCGCGTATCAGTCGGCGCGCATCGGTCGCACGGAGGTCGTGCTGATCGCTGGCGAGCCGGGGATCGGCAAGAGCCGGCTGGTCTCCGAATTCATCGGTCTGGTCACCACCGACGACGGCGCCGCGGGAAGCGACGCGCCACGCGTATTGCGCTGGACGTTCTCCCGGGTGAACCAGCGCAGCTACGCGGGGTTCATCGAGCCGCTCCTCGTGGAGCTGAAGATCGATCCCACGTCACCCGACGCGCGCGATCGGCTCGGGGAGGTCCTCACCGAGCTGACCTTCACGAGCCCGCAGCTCAGCGCGCCGGTGCTCGCGCAGTTCTTCCATCTCCCCGGCGTGGAAGAGCCGACGAGCGAGTCCGAGGAATGGAAGCGCGGCATGTACATCGTCGTCTTCGACGTCCTGGCCGCGCTCGCCCGGACCCGTCCGCTCCTCTACGTGCTCGAGGACCTCCACTACGCGGACTCCGCGTCGCTCGATCTCCTCTGGTTCCTCGCGTCACGGGCGTCACGCGTGCCGCTCCTCGTGCTCCTCGCGCAGCGGCTCGGCGCCGGCGCACCGCCGCAGGCGCTGCGCACGAACTTCACCCAGATGGTCCTCGAGCCGCTGTCGGACGATGAGGCCGCGCGGATCGTGGACTCGACGATCGAGTGGGCACCGAGCGAGCTGCGCGATCGCATCGTCGCGCGCGCCGGAGGCAACCCGTTCTTCATCGAGGAATCGATCCGCGCGCTCGTCGACTCGGGGGCGATCGCCCGTGACGACAAGGGCGACTGGGTGATGCGCGAGCGGGCCGCGGCGCTCGACGTGCCGGCGACGCTCCACGCGGTCGTCGCCGCGCGGATCGACCGGCTTCCGCCGCTCGCCCGCGAGTCGATCCAGCTCGCGTCCGTCATCGGCCAGCGGTTCGGCGACCGCGTGCTCCGCACGGCCGGCGGCGACCGGCTGGCCGACGCGGTCGACATCCTCATCGCGGCGGATCTCGTCGTCGAGGCGGCGCCGGGGGAGCGTCGCGAAGGCCGCTACCGGTTCAAGCACGCCGTGACCCAGGAGGTGGCGTACAACACGCTCCTCGTGCGGCGGCGGACCGAGCTGCACCAGCGCGTCGCCGCGGCGTACGAGAGCGTCTTCGGCGAGGCGATCCGCGACTTCTATCCGGCGCTCGCGCATCACTACCTCCTCGGCGAGGTGCCCGACAAGGCCGCGACGTTCGCCTGGAAGGCCGCGCAGCGCGCGGTGAGCATCCACGCGCACATCGAGGCGCTGCGCTTCGCGGAGCAGGCGTTCGAGCTCTACGAGAAGCTCGGCGACACGGCCCACGCGGTCGAGAGCCTCTACCTCATCGGCCGCGTGCGGCGCTACCACGGCGAGAGCGACGCGGCGCTCGCCGCGTACGAGCGCGCGGTCACGCTGCTCGAGGGCAAGCCCGACAGCGAGCTCGACATCGCGACGCTGTACGCGCACATGGCCGAGCTCTCGACCCGTTGGGACGCGAAGCACCCGGATCTCGATGGCCTCATCCGCCGCGGTCTCGCGCTCGTCGGGGAGGAGCCGTCGCGGGAGCGCGTCCTCCTGCTCGCGGCGCGCGCGTTCGCGCCGCGGCGCCTCGCCCGCGCGACCGATCACGATTGGGAGGAAGCCCTGCACACCGCGGAGGAGGCTCTGGCGATCGCGGAGGAGCTCGGGCTCCTCCGTGAGGTCTCCCTCTGCCTCGACGCCGTCGGGTATGCGTACCGGGCGCTCGGCAAGTTCCGCGAGGCGTACGCCGCGAACCAGCGACGCATCCCGATCGCGCGATCGCTCCAGGACAGCGACGAGCTCATCGACGCGCACAACATGGTGAGCGCCGCGGCGGTCGTGCTCGGCGATCTCGACCAGGCCCTCGAGCACGGGCGCGTCGCGCGGGAGATCGCGCAGGAGACGGAGAAGCCGCGGCTCGGCATCTACGCGATCCAATCCCTGGCCGGGGCGTCGCTGCTCGCGGGCGACTTCGCGGGGACGATCGCCGCCGCGAACGATCTCCAGGCGTTCGAGACCGCTCGCTCCGATCACAACTGGAAGGCGACGCTCGGCTTCGGCATGGCCGCGGCCGCGGCGACCGCGTCCGCCGCCGACGAGCAGCGATTCCGCGACCGGCTCGCCGAGAGCGAGCCCAGCCCGGCCGATTCCGCCGGCGCCGAGCTCCTCGTGGCGGTGTACGGATGGCACGAGAGCGAGAGCGCCTATCAGGCGGCGCGAAGCGCGGGCTGGCCGAAGGGCATCGTCGACCGCACGATCTGGAGCCCGCTCATGTCGCTCGCGGCGGCGCGGTGGGGCATCCCGGACGACGCGAACGACGAACAGGCGGGGGCGCTGGTCGAGAAGACCGCGCACGCCCGCGGCCGGGCGCTGCTGGTCCAGGCGCAGGGCCTCCGCGCGCTCGGCAGGGGCGAACACGCGAAGGCCGAGAAGCTGCTCTTCGATGCGGTCCAGGCGTTCGCGACGCTCGACGTCGAGTACGAGCGCGCGGTCGCGCGCGCCGATCGCGCCCAGGCGCTGGCGGCGCTCGGCCGCGATCGCGACGCGGCCGACGAGCTCGCCGAGGCCCGGGCCTACGCCGATCGAGCGAAGGCGGTCGCGTTCCGCGGGACGCTCGAGCGGACCGAGCCGGTCGCGGCCGGGTGACCGCGAGCGAGGACCGGCTCTGCCGGGCGGAGCGAGCACCACCCGCCGGGGCTGTTCTCCCGGCGCAGCCGGAGATTCACGCGAACGATCGGCGGAGCGCCGCGCGCGCGGCCCAGTAGCCGCACATCCCGTGGACGCCACCGCCCGGCGGCGTTGACGAGGAGCACAGGTACACGTCACGGGCTGGGGTCGCGTACGGGATGAAGCCCATGACGGGCCGGAAGACGAGCTGCAGGCCGTCGTGCGCGCCGCCCGAGATGTCGCCGCCGACGCAGTTCTCGTCGTGCCGTTCGACGTCGGCGCAGGCCATCGCCGATCGCGCGAGCACGAGATCGCGGAAGCCCGGCGCGAAGCGCTCGAGCTGCCGTTCGATCCGATCGGTCATGTCGACGGCCGAGCCGTTCGGCACGTGGCAGTACGCCCAGAGCGTGTGCCGCCCGGCCGGCGCGCGGGACGGATCGCAGAGGCTCTGCTGCGCGACGAGGACGAACGGCCGCTCCGGATGCTCGCCGCGCGCGACGGCGGACTCGCCCGCGGCGATCTCCTCGAACGAGCCGCCGAGATGGACCGTGCCGGCCCGCCGGCACTCCGGTGCCCGCCAGGGAACGGGGCCGGAGAGCGCGTAGTCGAGCTTGAAGACGCCGGGACCGTAGCGGTAGCGACGGAGCGCGCGACGATACCGATCCGGCAGGCGGTCCCCGGCGATCCGCTCGAGCTGCCGCGGTGTGACATCGAGCATCGTGACGCCGGGCGGATCGAGCTCGCCCAGCGACGCGACCCGATGTCCGGTCTCGACGGTGCCGCCGAGCGACCGCAGATGGGCGACGAGCGCGTCGGCGATGCGCTGCGATCCGCCGCGTGCGAGGGGCCAGCCGACGCCGTGGATCGAGGCCGTGAGGAGCAGCGTGAAGCTGCCGCCGAACGGGCTGCCGAACGGCAGGAACGAGTGGGCCGCGAGGCCCGCGAGGACGGCGCGTGTGCGCTCGCCCCGGAACGCGGCGCCGATGAGGACCCGCGCCGGCATGAGCGCGCCGACCCCGAAACCGCCGAAGAGGATCGGATGGCGCGGGACGTGGAGCGGCGGCCGCTGCACGTCGGCGAGCAGCGACGGCCAGCGCTCCGCGAGCGGGCCGAAGACGCGTCGGTACATCGCGCCGTCGCGTCCGAGATCCTTCACGGTGTCGTCGAGCGAGCGGTGCACCGCGACGGCGGTGCCGTCGTCGAGCGGATGGGCGAGCGGCAGGTCGGGATGGATCCATTCGAGGCCGTGCGCGGCGAGCGGCAGCTCCGAGAAGAACGGAGACCCGGCCGCGAGCGGATGGATCGCCGAACAGACGTCGTGCACGAATCCCGGCAGCGTCAGCTCCGCGGAGCGCGAGCCGCCGCCCGCGACGTCCTGTGCTTCGAGGACGCGCACCGCGTGGCCCTCGCGGGCGAGCGCGATCGCCGCGGCGAGCCCGTTCGGTCCCGCCCCGACGACGGTGACGCCGGATCGGTCCGGTCGGGTCAGGCCCGCCGCGCCCGCCGCAGCCAGCGCGCCGGCGCCCCGAGGCCCGAGCGGATGCCGGCGTTCTGCCACACGTTCCGCGCATGCGACCACTGCCGCCGCCGGTCGACGCAGACGATGCTGGTCTCGACGTCGCCCGTCGCGCCGAGATGGGCGGCGAGCTGCCGCAGGGTATGGATCCAGATCTGGTTCTGCTTGCGACCGAGGAAGGTCGCCATCATGAGCTCCCAGAGCGGGTCGCTGGCGCGGATGAACTCCTGCACGGAGGCGACGCAGACCCCGTCCTCCGCGCTCGCGCTGAACGTGATCCATCCGGCGAACGGGTGGCCTTCCGGCGTCATGAAGGTGAACGACTCATCGTCCGCGTACACGACGAGGACGCCGGTCGCCATCGTCGGAGCGCCCGGCAGGCTGGCGTTGATGATCCCGACCTCGCCGGGCGCGATGCCGGCCTGCGGCACGAAGAACCGATTGCCCTTGGGCCAGAAGTCCGGATAGCGCTCCTTCCAGACGCGGACCACGTCCTGCGGTGTCGTGTCGATGCCGCCGAGACGGATGCTGAACGTCTTCTGCCACATCCGGCCGAAGCCCTGGATCGCGCCGCTCATGCGGCGGCCGGCCACGTTCGCGTTCACCACGCCGGCCGGTGCCTCGGTCGGGCCGAGCCGATCGACCGGTTTCGCCCAGTGCTCGAGATCCCTGTTCATCGCTCCCCTCCCGCGCGTGCAGCCGCGATGGCGGCGCTCTCGTCCTCGTGGATGCCGAACGATTCATCGAGCCTGGTCAGCTCGAAGATCTGGCGGTAGTGGTCGGAGAGCCCGTACGCGACGATGCGCTGCTTCTGCCGGTTCGCCCGGACGAGCAGCGTCACGAGCAGTCCGATCCCGCCGCTGTTCATGTACTCGAGGTCGGTGAAGTTCATCACGATCGCCTTCGTCTGGGGCGCGCTCGCGGACTGGTAGGCGTCCATGAGTGCCGCCTCGCAGGCCGCGGTGACATCGCCTTTCACGTCGATGATGCTCACTCGCTCGTCGATCCGCCGCACGCCCATGGTCACGGTCCGCGTCATCACGCCTTCTCCCCTTCTCTCCCCGCCAGCGCCGCCGCTTCGTCGTCGAACAGCGCGAGGAACTCCGCGAGCCGGGTCACTTCGAAGATCTCGCGATAGTGCTCGGACAGCCCGTAGGCCGCGAGGCGATGGCCGTGCTTCCGCGCCCGGGCGATAAGCCCGACGATCACCGCGATGCCGGTGCTGTTGATGTACTCGGTGCGGCCGAAGTCCAGGACCACGCGCGATGCCCGGCCCGCCGCATCCTGATACGCCCGCGTCAAGGAGGGCTCCGAGGACGCGTCGATCTGGGCGGGCAGCGCGACGATCGCGGTGTCGTCCGTGACGCGCAGGGCCAGCTCCATGGTCGTCATCTCATTCCTCCCTCGAGGCGGAACACGAGCTCGACGGTGTGGTTGCGCTCGTCCGACGTGACGCGGAGGTCGTCGACCATCTCCTTGATCAGGAACAGTCCCCAGCCGCGCGGACGCTGAAGCCCGGCGAGCTTCGCCTCGATGTCCGGCGCCTCGGGCTCCGGGATGTCCCGGCCGCCGCCCTGGTCGGTGATGCGCACGACGAGCGCGCCTTCCGCCAGCGCCACGCGCACCGCCACCGGTAGCTCCGGCCGGCCCGCGTTGCCGTGCTCGATCGCGTTCATCGTCGTCTCGGCCACGGCCGTCTTGAGCCGTTCGAGTCGGCGCGGATCGAGCGCGACGGCGCCGACCGCCTTCGCGACGCGCTCCATCACCTGGCGCTCGGTCCCGCTCACGCTCGGGACGACGAAATCGTCGAGCACTTCGTCGTCGGAGACGACCCCGGTGCGCGAGATCGTGACGAGCGTGATGTCGTCCTCTTGCTCCCAACCCGGTCCGGTGAAGCGCTCGAGCTCCGAGAGCACACGGTCGATCAGCCGTTCGCCGCTCGGGCTCTCCGCCACGAGCCGCCGCAGTCGCGGGAATCCGAACATCTGCCGGTCCCGGGCGTGGGCTTCGGCGACACCGTCGCTGTGCAGCAGCAGGCTGTCGCCGCGGCCGAGCACGATCTCGTGCTCGTCGTAGGTCATGTCCGCCATCAGGCCGAGGGGCATGCCCTTCGCGCGGAGCTCGACGGCGACGTCGCCGGTGCGTACGTACGGCAGGTCGTGGCCGGCGTTCGCGAACACGAGCCGCCCGGTCGCGGGCTCGAGCACCGCGTAGAGGCACGTGACGAACATGTTCGCCGGGATGTCCTCGTGAAGGAGCTCGTTCGCGCGGGCGAGGACCGCGCCCGGTGCCACCAGGCGCGGGGCGTCGCTGCGGATGATGCTGCGCGTGGTCGCCATGACCAGCGCGGCGGGCACACCCTTGCCGGTGACGTCGCCGATGACCAGGCCGATCCGGCGGTCGGGCAGCTCGACGAAGTCGTAGAAGTCGCCGCCGACCTCGCGCGCGGCGCGGTAGAACGCGGCGACCTGCCAGCCGGGCAGGTCGGGCAGCTTCTTCGGCAGGAACTGCTGCTGGATGAGCTGCGCCACCCGGAGCTCCTGATCGATGCGTTCGCGCGCGCGCACCTCGGCCTGCTGCTCGCGCACGAGCTGCGCGACGCGGACCGCGGGCGCGGCCTGGGTCGCCAGCTTGTCGAGGAGCCGACGGTCGTCGGCCGAGTAGTCCTGATCCGAGAGTCGCGGGCCGAGGTTGAGCAGTCCCATGAGCTCACCCTGGCTGATGAGCGGCACGACGAGCGTCACGCCGGCCGAACGGAGCGCGCGGATCCCGGGTGAATCGAGGGCGATCTCGTCCAGCGCAACGGGGGCGGCGACGCTCTGGAAGTACGCGAGCGCCGGGTCCTGCGGGGCGATGTCGACCGGTGGGATGTCGACGAGCCGGCCGGCGTCGGGACGGACCGCCCGGGCGCCGTCGGCGGGCGTCCGGTCACCGCGCGCCGCGCGGCGGAGTCCTCGGGCCCAGATCGTCATCGCAGCACCGTTCTAGCCCGTCGGCGTCCGGAAATCGTTACGGCGCCGAGCCTCGCTCCGCTCATCGTTCGCGCCGCAGCCAGAGGGTCGCGTGCAGCGGTCGCACGGCGTCGGTGACGACTCCGACGAGCGCGGCGGACAGCGCGTCGAGGTCGATCTCGTCGCGGAGCCGCAGGGCGAACGCGTCGACCGTGCGCTGCGCGTCGTACTGGGAGCGGTAGAAGCGCCGGTCGACGGCACGCTGGATGCGCGATCGCAGCGGCTGGAACAGCGCGACCACCGCGAGCGTCGACGCGGCGACCGCGACCGAGCTCCCGCTCGTGAACTGCGCGAGCACGAATTGCAGCGCCACGATCGCGGCCACGTATGTCGCACCAAGCGCCGCGACGAGCGCGCCGTACACGAGCGTCCGGCGGATGAGCACGTCGACCTCGTAGAGCCGGTAGCGGAAGATGGCGACCCCGGCCGCGACGCCGACGAGCACGAAGGCGAAGATCGCCACGACCTGGGCGGGCTTGCTGGAGGACGCCGTGAAGGCGGGGAGGCTCAGGAACAGTGCCGGGACGAGCAGGATCGCCGGGAACACGAACCACTTGAGCTGTTGACGGACGACCGCCTCGGCGTGCCGAGCCCGCTGGACGATCGCGACCGCGCCCAGCACCATCAGCACGAGGACCGCGACGAGGCCGGCGTACATGAGGACGGCGTCGAGCGATCCGGGAAGCGCGACGCCGAACGGATTGTCCACGTACGTGAAGTTCTGGAGCGGTCCGGGCTGGATCGCGAACGCCGCGGCGGCGAGCGAGATCGCCCCGACGCCGTAGGGGACGGTCCACCGCCAGCGCGCCGAGGGCACCCGCCCGTCGGGGAGCAGGAGCAGGAAGACGCCGCCCATCATCCCGGCGCCCACCACCCAGATCCACGAGCCGAGCCAGGCGACGTAGACCCCCGCCGGACCACTGCCCGGCCGCGCGATGAGGACGAGGACCGCGTACTGCTCCGCAAAAGCCTGGACGGCCGCGAGCAGCCCGCCCACCGCGAGCAGCCACCCGATGGGATGCGCGGGCCGTCGCCAGACGAGGACCGCCCCAACGGATGAGTACGCCACGGCGAAGAGCGCGGCGAAGTCGCGGAAGCCCCACGCCTCACCGGTCGGAGCGTCGAACGTGATCGCCAGCAGCGCGACGCTGGCGACGGTCAGGATCATCGAGGCGGCCCAGAGCGTGGCCGCGACGACAGCCGGCCTCATGCGCGGACCTCGCGGGCGCAGTCGCACCGCTTCATCTCGGAGGACACTCTGCGAGCATGACCGTCCGCAAACCGTTACGGAAGGGCCGCGTGCGTATCGACCTGTTCGGCGCGCCGCGGATCGAGCGCGGCGGCGTCTCGATCGCGCCCGACACCCGGAAGGCGCTGGCGCTCGTCGCCTATCTCGCGGTGACCAAGCGAGCCCAGGCGCGCGACCGGCTGGCGGCGCTGCTCTGGCCCGAGGCCGACGCCGAACGCGCCCGGGGCGCCCTGCGGCGAACGCTCTCGTCGCTGCGCACGGCCCTCGGCGGCGAGCATCTGGTGACGGACGGGCACCGCGTCGCGCTCGACGAGGACGTCGACTGCGACGTCACACGCTTCCGCGCGCTGGCGGCCGAGGGGCGGCTCGGGGAGGCGGCGGAGGCGTACGCCGGGGACTTCCTCGCCGGCTTCTCGCTCCGCGGCGAGGCGCTCGAGTTCGAAGAGTGGCAGCTGGCCGAGGCGGATGCGCTCCGCCGCGAGCTCAGCGGCGTGCTCGAGCGGCTGGCGCAGCAGGATGCCGACCCCGAGCGGGCGATCGCCGCCGCCAAGCGCTGGGTGGCGATCGATCCGCTCCACGAGCCGGCGCACCGCGCGCTCATGCGGCTCTACGCCCGGGCCGGCGATCGATCCGCGGCGCTGCGGCAGTATCGGGAGTGCGCGCGCCAGCTCGATCGGGAGCTCGGCGTCTCGCCGCTCCCGGAGACCGTGGCGCTGCGCGGAGCCATCGAGCAGGGCGAGCTCGAGCCCGCGCCCCGCCCGCCAGCGACCGGCGTCCACGAGCGGGTCGGCGACCTGTACACGCTGCACGGCGACTACCCGGAAGCGATCGCCAGCTACCAGGCGGCCCTCGCGGAGTCGACACCGGCCGCGCGGCCGGCGATCGCGCACAAGCTCGCCGACGTTCACCATCGCCGCGGTGACTGGGAGCAGGCGGAGCGCCATTATCGCGAGGCGCTGCGCGACGACGACGATGTCGCTCGACGGGCGCGGGTCACCGCCGACTGGAGCCTGGCCGCGCACCGGCGCGGCGACCCCGCGCGCGCGACCCGTCTCGCGGAGGAGGCGCTCCGCCTGGCCGAGCGTGCGGACGACGACCGCGCGCTCGCGCAGGCCCACAACATGCTCGGCATCCTTCGCCGAGACGCGACGCACTTCGAGCGGAGCCTCGCGATCGCCGAGCGCATCGGCCACTCCGAAGCCCGCGTCGCGGCGCTGAACAACCTCGCCCTCGCGGCGGCGCGGGCGGGTGAGCGCGAGCGCGCCGTGCGGCTCACCGAGGACGCGTTGACGCTGTCGGCGAGCATCGGCGACCGGCATCGCGAGGCCGCGCTCCATAACAACCTCGCCGACCTGCTCCATGAGGCCGGCCACAAGGGGGCGGCGATGCGCCACCTCAAGCGCGCGGTCGCGCTGTTCGCCGAGATCGACGAGCCGGATGCGCGCGAGCCCGAGGTCTGGAAGCTCGTCGAGTGGTAGCGGACGCTTCCTGGGGTATCCAGAGGCAGTTGCCCTTATCGGCTCGTCTGCCTAAGAGAACATGTCGGCGACGCCTCATTTTGGTCAAATTAATGAGAGTCGAATCAATCTGACAATGACGGCTGGCATCGAGCAACACGAAGCCGGCATACAGCCGAATCGGCTCGACCCCCTCGAACACGGTCCGGCTACGCGAGATAGCGGCGCATGAGCGGGGTCAGGTAGCGATCGAGCCAGTCGACCGTACGTCGGGTCGCGTCGATCCGGTTCGCGGTCTTGGCGAAGCCGTGCCCCTCGTCGGCGTACTCGTGATAGGCATGCGGCGTCTTCGCGCGCTCGAGCGCCTCGACGATCTGCAGGGCCTCGGCTTTCGGGACGCGCGGATCGTTGGCCCCCTGCAGCACCAGGAGCGGCGCGCGGATCCGATCCGCGTACGTGAGCGGCGAGCGTTCGTCATAGAGCCCGGACTCGGTACCCGGATCGCCCAGCTCTCTAAGGAGGTACTCGCGCAGATCGCCGCGCGTCGTCTCGAACAGGGTCCGCAGAGACACCACGCCGACGATGGAGACGCCGGCGGCGAACCGGTCGGGGTGACGTCCGAGCGCGAGCAGGGTCATGAAGCCGCCGTAGCTGCCGCCGGTGATCCCGATGCGCTCACGGTCCGCGATGCCCTGGGCGACGAGCCAGTCGATCCCCGCGATGACGTCGGCGAGATCGCCGCCGCCCCAGTCGCGCCGGTTCGCCTCCTGGAACTCGCGCCCGTAGCCGGTCGAGCCGCGCACGTTCGGCGCGAGCACGACCAATCCACGGTTCGCGAGGAGCTGGGGCTGCGGATCCCACCAGCGGAAGTGCTGCCCGGTCGGGCCGCCGTGGATGTAGAGGACGGCTCCCGGCGGCCCGCCGTCGATCGACTCGCTGTGGGGCACGAACAGCAGCGCGGGGATCTCGCGCCCGTCGGCGCTCGGATACCGCACGTGCGACGGGTCCACGAGCAACGCCGGATCGAGCCGGCCGCCGAGCGAATTCGTGAGCGGCCGCAGCGCGACTCCCTCCGCCTCGCGGACCCAGACGTCGTTCGGCCGGCGTGGCGTCGAGAACGTCGCGACGACGGTGTCGTCCGGTCCGACCCGGGCCGATCGGTAGGTGCCGGGCAGGTCGGCCACCGGCGTGGCCGCGTGCGAGGCCGTGAAGACCCGATGGACCGCGAGCGACGCGTCGCGGTTGTGGAGGTAGACGACCGCGCGGCCATCCGGGCGCCACACCGCCTCGCTCTCATCGAACGGGTTCTCGGTGAGGTAGCGGATCCCGCGGACCGCCGTCCCATCCAGGTCGGCGAGCGCGATCTCCTGCCGGCCCCGCGCGTTCGTCGTGAACGAGAGCTGACCGCCGTCCGGCGACCACCGTGCGTCGAGCGATTCGCCGGGCCGACCCGCGCGGGTCTCGAGCCGGATGGCCTCGCCTCCGCCGGCCGGCACGAGGAACAGATCCGCGTCGGTGCGCACGGCGCTCCGGCGTGACTCGAAGACGATCCACCGGCCGTCGGGGGACACCCGCGGGTTCGCGTCGTCGTGTGCGCCATCGGTGAGCGAACGACGCTCGCCGGTCGCGGCATCGATGATCTGCACGCCGAAGCCCGTGCCGCCGACGTTCGCCGCGCAGGCGATCGCCGACCCGTCGGGCAGCCACTCGATCTCGCGATGCGTGGCTTCGTCGTCGCGCGAGAGCTTCCGCTCGTGCTCGCCGTCGCGATCCACGAGCCAGATCGCGAGCCGCTCCGATCCCTCCGTGTCGCGCAGGAAGGCGATGCGCTGCCCGTCATTCGACCAGCGTGGCCAGACGCTGCGCGCGCCGCCGGCGTCGGTCAGCTGGAAGATGCGCTCGCCGTCCAGCGGCGCGCTGTACAGCTCGAACGAGCCGCTGCGGTTCCATGAGAACGCGACCTCGCGGCCGTCGGGCGAGAGGTCGATCCCGCCCCAGAAGAAGTCGACGCTCGGGAGCCCGGCGAGCGTCTCGACCGCGAGGCGCTCGACCGGCCGGCCGAGCGAGACCGGTCGGTACGCCGACGCGACCGGCTGGATGTCGCGCTCGCGGTTCGGCACCGTGGTCGGCGGCGCCGCGGTGCCGCGCGCTTGCCAGTCCTCCGCGAAGCTCCGCGGACGGGCGGTCGCCTTCGCCGCCGGGGCGGCTCCCGCAGCGGACGCGGCCGGCGTCGGTGCCCGTACCGGCCGAGGCGCGCGCTCGGTCTGTTCGCGAGCCTGGCGTGCGACGACGAGGGTGTCGCGTCCCATGCCGGCCTCGCGCGCCGCCGTGGTGTCGCGCGGGACCAGCGGGCTCGGCGTCATCTGATCCTCGAGCCGGCCCTTGTACGCCCGATCCCAGGGCGCCTGCAAGAGGATGCCGAAGCGCTTCGTCGGCCGATGGAGCTCCCGTTGGAGCACGAGGACGGTGTCGCGGCCGGCGTTCCACATCGGCGGGCGCCGCGCCGACAGGACCGACGAGAACTCGAGGCGCATGAGCGAGCGCGCCGCGTCGCTCGTCAGGTCGAGGTCGCCGCAGCACAGCACCCCGCCGGCCTTGCGGACGAGGACGACGGTCGCGCCGGCGCCGTCGGCACCGATGCGGACGGCTCGCGCGTCGGGCCGGACGAGCTCGTCGTCGCGGAGGGTCAGATCGGGTCCGTCGGGCACGCCGCCGGCGTCGGCCGCGTGGGCCGCGATCTGAACACCCAGCGCCTCCCGGTATCGCGCCGCGTCCGCGCCGCGCGCCGCGTTCGTGACGATCAGCACCGACGCCGGGCCGGTGCCCCGGATGAGCCGAAGGGCACGATCGCTGAACGGCGGCACGTCGACGAGCAGGTTCCCGCGCTCGGCGTCGTAGACGATGTACTGGCGCTCGTTCTCGAGCGGCTCGTAGAGCTCGAAGATCCACGACCGGAGCTGATGGATGTCCATTGGGGGCGCGCTAATCGTACCGGCGCGAGAGCGCGAGCGCGCTCAGCGCAGGAGCGCCGGCAGCACCAAGAGGCCATCGTGCCGCGCGAGTGCGCCGCGGTCCTCGGCGCGCGCGATCGCGCGGCGCGCCACCGCCTCGTCCCACTCGAACAGCCGGATCAGCTGCTTCTCGTTCATCGCCCCGGCGAGCTGGAGCGCGCGGGCGAGCAGCGTGCTCACCGCGTCAGCCGAGGCGATCCGCTCCGCGGCCGTCACGGTCTCAGGGTGACGGCGCACGAAGAGGTCGTACGTGTAGTTGTAGTCCTCGCGTCCCTCCCCGACCGCGCGTACGCGGGCGACGTACATGAGCCGCTGCACCTCGTCGATCGCCTTGCCGTACTGGAGACGTCCCTCCTTGGAGCTGATGCCGAGCTCGGCGCGCATCCGCTTCGTCTGCGTCTCGCCGTTCTGGGCGAGGAACTCGATGATCCGCCGCCCCACGTCCGACAGGCGGCCGGCGCGGACGTCGTCGAGGTGGTCGTCCGCCTCACCCGCGCGCCCGAACGTCGCGTAGAAGGAGGGCAGCATGTCGAGCGATACGAACGTCGGCTTCCGCGCCAGAAGCATCCCGTAGTAGAGGCGCTTCGCCTCGGCGAGCTCGTCCTTCCAGCCCCACATCCAGCCCCACTTGCGATGCTCGTCGCTCGTCGAGAGGTGATCGAAGCAGGCCGGGATCTCGGCGTCCCCGGTCCGCAGCGTGAACGCGAACGCGAAGCCGAAGCGGTCGACGAGGTCGACGAGCTGCTCCGCGTTGCGCACCCGCTGCGTCTTGACGAGCTTCGCCCGGTGGGCGTCGAGCGCGCGCCGGAGCGCGTCGCCCGATCCCTTGCGCGCCGGCACTCAGCTCAGGAAGAGCGCGACGGTGCCCGCCGCGATCGCCACCGACATCGCGCGGGTCGACGACGCGTGCAGCTTCCGGAACTCACGGCGCGCGGCGTGGTCCTCGCGGAGCTCGTCGAAATCGGGCGTGCTCGCCCGGATGGACCGCGCCACCGGGTTCGACCACGCGCTCGCGAAGAGCACGGCGCCGGCGACCACGAGGAGCGCGGCCCAGCGGAGGTAGAGCCGCGGCCCGAGGCTCGTGTCCTCGAACGCGATCACCTTGAGCACGCTCGTGACGACGAGCACGACGAGCGCGAGGATCGCGAGCTGGTCGAACCGCCCGAGCACGCCGCCGAAGATCGTGCCCGCCTCCGACCGCGAACGGGCGGTCCTGAAGATCGCCGGCGCGGCCGCCGAGCCGAGGACCAAGCCGCCACCGACGATGACCGCGAGCGCGAGGTGGTAGAGGAACTGGAGCACGTCGAAATAGAGCGTCTCCACGGGCGTTCCAGCGTATCGGAGGAATTTCCGACCTTCCGCGTCGGTTATCCTTGACGGCGATGGGCACCTACCGGGACTACTTCAGCGAGATCAGGAAGCGCACCAAAGAGGCGACGCCGCAGGAGGTCGAGGGCCTCGTCCGGCGGGGCGACATCCAGCTCGGCGACGTTCGCGAGAAGAACGAGTGGGACGAGGGCCACATCCCGGGCGCGGCGTTCGTCCCGAAGAGCTACTTGGAGCAGTGGGCCGAGGACCGGCTCCCGAACAAGGAGAAGACCACGATCCTCTACTGCGCCGGCGGCGTTCGCTCGGTCATGGCCGCCGACGTCCTCCGGCAGCTCGGCTACCGCGACGTCATCTCGATGTCGGGCGGCTTCAATCGCTGGAAGGATTCCGGCCTGCCCTGGACGAAGCCCGAGTCGCTCTCGCCCGACCAGGCCCAGCGCTACAGCCGCCACCTGCTGATCCCGGAGGTCGGCGAGAGCGGGCAGCTGCGCCTGCTGAAGAGCAAGGTGCTGCTCGTCGGCGCGGGCGGGCTCGGGTCGCCGGCCGCGTTCTACCTCGCCGCGGCGGGCGTCGGCACGCTCGGGATCGTCGACTCCGACGTGGTCGACGCGACGAACCTGCAGCGCCAGATCCTCCACACCACCGAGCGGCTGGGTCGCTCGAAGGTCGAGTCGGCGCGCGAGACGCTCACCGCGCTCAACCCGGACGTCAAGGTGATCGGGTATGAGGAGCGGCTCACGGCCGAGAACATCGACCGGATCATCACCGGGTACGACGTCATCGTCGACGGCGCCGACAACTTCCCCACCCGCTATCTCGTGAACGACGCTTCGGTGAAGCATGGGATCCCGGTGGTGCACGGCAGCATCTATCGCTTCGAGGGTCAGGTGACCGTGTTCAAGCCCGGCGCGGGTCCCTGCTACCGCTGCCTCTTCCATCAGCCGCCGCCGCCCGAGCTCGCGCCGTCGTGCGCCGAGGCCGGCGTGCTCGGCGTGCTGCCCGGGATCATCGGCACGATCCAGGCGAACGAGGCGATCAAGCTGCTGCTCGGCATCGGCGAGCCGCTCGTGGGCCGGTATCTCCTGTTCGACGCGCTCGACGAGACCTTCCGCGAGGTGCGCCTGCGGCGTGATCCCGAATGCCCCGTCTGCGGCGACCGCCCAACGATCACCGAGTACATCGACTACGAGGGCTTCTGCGCCTCGCCGTCGGAGTGGCAGGCGCAGCACGCGCCGGGCGTG
>DASWCU010000009.1:0-19244 GCA_036389935.1 Candidatus Limnocylindria bacterium | reverse complement strand
CAGATCATCAAGAGCATCACCATCGGCCCGTGGCAGGGCGAGCGGCCGGAGTCGCCGCGGACGTGGTACGAGCCGCTCACCGAGCAGGGCGACATCGATCTCGCGGTGCGGTGGGTGCTCGGGCGTCCGGGGCTCTTCATCAACACCGCGGGCGACCTGGAGCTGCTGCCGAAGGTGCTCGATGCGGCGAGCCGCGGTGGCCCGAGGCCGTCGGATGGCGAAATGGACGAGCTGCTCGCCCGGCGGGGGATGACGCCGCTGTTCGTGTGACCGGGCCGGATGGCTGGCGGCGACGTGTGTACGGCGTGGTGCGGAACATCCCTCCGGGCCGCGTCGCGACCTACGGCCTCATCGCACTGGTCGCCGGTCGGTCCGGCGCCGCGCGGGCGGTCGGGAACGCGATGCTGCGGTGCGACGATCCGACCGTGCCGTGCCACCGGGTCGTCCACGCCGACGGCTCGCTCGCGCCGACGTTCCGCGATCAGCGGGCGCGCTTGCGCCGCGAAGGCGTCACCTTCCGCGGCGCGCGGGTCGATCTGGGCGAACGACTCTGGCTGGCGCGCTTGCCGCGTGCCGCCGCGATCGACCGCTTCGGCCGTTCGGGCGGACGCTCCAGGCGGACGATGCGGAAGGACTCGCCCGCCCGGTAGCCCGCCGCCTTGCCCGTGCTCCTGGCCCACTCGCGCACGATCCGCTCGGCGTCGGGCCAGAGCTGCGATCGATGGGCGAGCAGGGCCTTGATCTTGGTCTCGAGCGTGCCACCGATGTCGACGACGGTTCCGCCGCCGCCGCCGAAGGTTTCGAGGAAGAGCGCCTTCGGTTTGTGCGGCTCGAGATGCTCCTCGGTCCAGAGCTCGGGAAACATCTGCCGGGTCGACGCGTCGGGATTGATCGAGCGCAGCGCGACCTCGCCGGCCGCGATGTGGTCGGGGTGGTTCACGTAGAAGTCGGCGGCGATCCGCATCGTCGGATCCTGCGCGAAGAGCACGTCCGGCTTGTGGATGCGGATCTGGCGCGAGACGTCGCGGCGCACCTCAAGGGTGGGATAGAGATATCCGTCCTCGTAGCCGAGGAACTCGCAGTGCTTGACGCCCAGGATCGCCGCCGCCTCGCGCTGCTCCGCATAGCGGGTGTCGCGGAGGCGGTCGCGCGTCATCTTCGGATCGTCCGACCCTGACGCGCCGTTCGTGATCATGCAGTACGTGATCTCTACGCCTGCCTTGGCCCACTTCGCGACCGTCCCCGCGAGCGAGAACTCGGCGTCGTCGGGATGGGCGTAGACGACCAGCGCGCGCTGGATATCGAGGTCTTCGAACTTCATGCCGGATGAGGATGGGGCAAACGCAGCCGGGGCGCGCGGCCGGCCCTCATTCCCGGACAGGCCCGCACGTGGGCGTCAGTCCCGCTGCTGGAAGCTCACGGCCGCGATCGCGAGCATCGCGAGCCCGAACGCGAGCACCACGGCGACCTCTCCGATCATCGGCACGGTCCGCTCGAAGAGCGTGAGCGCGAGCCGCTCGGCGGGCGCACCGAGGAGGACGCGACGGATCGGGTCGATGCCGTACGACGCCGGGTCGATCCGCGTCAGCACGGTCATCCACCCCGGGAGGCCGACGAGCGGGAAGAGGGCGCCGGACAGGAAGAACATCGGCATCATCAGGAAGTTCATCACCATCTGGAAGCCCTGCATCGAGCGCATGCGCGCCGCGATCGCGACGCCCATCGACGAGAGGCCGAACGCGAGCACGATCATGAAGGCGAGGAGCTCGAGGGTGTGCTCCACGGTGAGCGTCACGCCGACGAACGGTGCGAGCGCGAGCAGGATGATCCCCTGGAAGACAGCCTGGGTGGCGCCGCCGAAGGCCTTGCCGATCGCGATCGCCGAGCGATCGATCGGCGCGACCAGCAGCTCCTTCATGAAGCCGAACTCTCGGTCCCAGACGATACCCATCGCCGCGAAGATCGACGTGAAGAGGACCGACATGCTCACGATGCCCGGGAACATGAATTGCGTGTAGCTCAGACCCGAGCCGCCGGCGAAGCCCGCGCCGAGCGACGCTGACAGCCCGCTCCCGAAGATGACCAGATAGAGCAGCGGCTGCGCGAGCGACGCCGCGACGCGGATGCGATCGCGCCAGTACCGGATCACGTCGCGCCACCACACGATGTACACGGCGCGGATGAAGCCGCCCGCCGTCATCGCCGTCGGCCTCCCCACATGCGCCCCATGTTGCGCAGCTTCGCGAGCTCGCTCGCACCCTCGCTGCGGATGGCATGGCCGGTGAGCTTCAGGAACACGTCATCGAGGCTCGGTCGGGACAGGCTGACCGTCTGGACCGGGATCGAGAGCTCGCGCACCAGACGGGGCAGGAACGCGGCGCCGTCGGGGACCTCCAGCCGTAGCGAGCCGTCGTCCATGAACGGCGCGACGGCGAATCGGTCCGAGATCTCCTTCGCCGCCGCGTCGCTGTCCTCGGTCGTGACGGTGATGACGTCGCCCCCCACTCTGCCCTTGAGCTCGTCCGGCGTCCCGAGCGCCACGATCTGGCCGCGATCGATGATCGCGATGCGGTCGCAGAACTCCGCTTCATCCATGTAGTGGGTGGTCATGAAGATGGTGATGCCCTCGCGCTTGCGCAGGGCGTGGAGGTATTCCCAGATGTGCTTGCGGGTCTGCGGGTCGAGGCCGAGCGTGGGCTCGTCGAGGAAGAGGATCTGCGGGTGGTGGAGCACGCCGCGGGCGATCTCGAGGCGGCGCTTCATGCCGCCCGAGAAGGTGCGCACCAGTGACGAGGCTCGGTCGGCGAGCTCGACAACGTTCAGGATCTCCTCGATGCGCTGTTTCCGCAGCGCGACGGGCATGCCGTAGATCTGGCCGTGGAGCTCGAGGTTCTCCCGTGCGGTGAGCTGATCGTCGAGCGATGGGTCCTGGAACACGAGGCCGATGCGACGGCGGACCGCGCTCGCGTCCTCGTCCACTTCGATGCCGGCCACCCGCGCCTCGCCGGCGGTCTTGCGCACGAGCGTGCACAGGATGCTGATGGTCGTCGTCTTCCCCGCGCCGTTGGGGCCCAGGAAACCGAAGATCTCGCCCGGCTCGACCGAGAGGTCGATGCCACGCACCGCCTCGATCTCGCCGTAGGCCTTCCGCAGTCCGCGGACCTCGATCACCGCCGTCATGCTGTCGAGGCTATTGGCCGCTATGAAGAGGGTGTGAACGCGGTGTGGCGGTCCACTGGCGCAGTGTGTTTCGGGAAGCGACCGGCAGACCTTCTACGCAGATCGCCGGACTCGGAGCGGGAGACGGGATTCGAACCCGCGACTTTCGCCTTGGGACGGCGACACTCTACCGGGCTGAGTTACTCCCGCGGTGCGGTGAATTGTAGAACGACGTGCGTGCCGCGGTTCGATTCCCGCCACCCGCTCCGTCAAGGGCTGGTCCGCGCGCGATGCTTACGCCGTGCGACTCACGCTGACTGGGGCGGCCCTGCAGTTTCGATGATCGCCTTTACCGCGCTCTTGGACCAGCCGAATTGCAGGGCCGTCCGCCGGCGGTGGCAGTTCGCGCAACGCACGTCGCACTTCTCGATCTCGGCCATCACGACCTGCCAGCTCCGGCGCGCAGCAAGCCAGGCGACCTCGCGTTTCTTCTTCTTCGGATCCCGATGGTCGAAGTCGAGGACGACCGGATCAGTCGCTCCGCAGTCGACACATGGATGCGCCAACAGATATGCATGGATGCGTTCCCGATTCTCAGCTCGGCGTCGGGTGATCTGGCGGATCGCCCGTCGGACGTAGTCGTCACGGTTTGCGAGGTAGTGGTGGCGGCGCGCTTTGGCGTGGCACATGCGGCATTGCCAGGACAGCTTGCCCCGCTCCACGTCAGCGAACGAAAAGTCCCGCACGGACTTCGCGATACCGCAGGACGGGCAGGTGCGCAGGGAGAGGTCAACCACCGCGCGACGCCAGGAGACCGCCTGCGATCTGCGAAGCGGTTCGCCGACGATGGCAATTGACACAGCGAACATCGCACTTTTCGATCTCCGCTGCGACCATTGCGGCGCTTCGATGGCGAATGAGCTCCGACACGGAGAGAAGCTTCGTCCCGGGATCGCGATGATCGAACTCAAGCACCACCGGGTCGCTCTCGCCGCAGTCGACACATGGGTGCGTCTTGAGGTAGTCGTACGCGAGATCGCGGCTCGCGGCGCGAAAACGCGCTCTGCTGTTGTGCGCCTTCGTTCGGTAGTACGCGCGGTTCCGCTCGTAGTGCTCGCGCCCGTACGCCCGCGCGCACGGGCGGCAGTAGCTGCGCCGAGTGCCGCGCGTCCGCTCTTTGATCGCGAACTCGTCGATCGGCTTGACGGCGTGGCAGCGCGAACAGGTGCGGACGGCGACGGTCTGGGGTTCGGGGAAGGACATGCCATCGGCCTCCGAGGGCCCTCGGCGGTCCTTCCTCCGCTTTGGTGAAGGCTGCTCTCGAACACATGTTCTAACACGAAACGCCGCGAAACACAAGCGAAAACACGAGATCCGCGCCGAAAACGCCATCGCCCGGGGGCCGATCACCACCTCGCATGCGTCCTGCCCAACGATCGCCCGTGCAGGAGCCGGCCGAGCGCATCCCGGATGACCCGGGCATCGTCGAAAGCATCCAGCGCAGCGACCTGAAGCGCTGGTCGCCGCGCCGCGCGGGCTGGCCCGCGGTCGCCGACTGGTGGCCGGCCTACGTCGCGGTCGCCGCCGCGGCGCTGCTCGTGCTCCTCGCCTCAGCGCGCGCGATCCTCGAAGCGCTCGTCCCGATCGCCCACGTCATCGTCATCTTCTCCTTCGCCGCCGCGCTCACCTTCGCGGTATCGCCGCTCGTCACGCGGCTCGAGACGCGTATGCCTCGGCCCGCCGCGGTAGCGATCGTCTTCGTCGTTCTCCTCGTCGCGCTCGCCGGCTTCGCCATCGCCGTCGCGCAGCCGCTCGCCAACGAGGGCGAGGGGCTCGCGACCCGCATCACCGAGTACTCCGAGGCGGTGCAGGGCAAGCGGCCGCTGCTCATCGGCGACCAGCCGCTACCGCCCTCCATCCAGAACCGCGTTCGCGAGCTCGTCGAGAGCCAGGGCCCGGATCTCGCCGCTCGTTCATCGGGAAGCCTCTTCGCCTTCCTCGCGGCGCTCGTCGACATGATCATCGTGCTCGTGGTCACGTTCTACCTGCTGCTCGACGCGCGCCGGTTCCGGCTCGTCGCGCTGCGCTCGTTGCATCCCCGATCCCGTCCAGCCGCGCGGCGGGTCATGGACGAGATCGCCCGCGTGTTCGGCGCGTTCCTGCGCAGCCAGCTGATCGTGGCGCTCTCGCTCGCGCTCGCGGTGTTCATCGCACTCACGCTCATCGGCGTGCCCTACGCGCTGTTCCTCGCGTCCTTCGCCGGGCTCGCCGAGCTGATCCCGATGCTCGGCCCGATCATCGGGGCGATCCCCGCGCTCCTCGTCGCGCTCACGATGCCGTTCCCAGCGGTGGCCTGGACGTTGCTCGCGTTCGTCGTCATCCAGCAGATCGAAAGCAACGTCCTCGGCCCGAGGCTCAGTGGTCATGCGGTCGGCCTGCATCCGGTCTTCGCGCTGCTCGCGCTCGTCGCCGGTTTCGAGCTCGGTGGGATCGTCGGCGCGCTGTTCGCGGTCCCGATCGTGGGCCTCTTCTGGGTCCTCGTGTCGACGGCCGTGCTGGCCTGGCGGGGCCGCCGCTACGACCTGGAGCGGACGCGTCTGCGCCGGCCCAGGCGGCGTCCATTCACGCGCGGCAATCGACCGGTGATGTCCGTTCCGATGGATCGCCTGAGCTGGTCACGCCCGACCGAGCACGCGGCCGCCGTCGCGAACACGCAGGCCGGGGCGCCGAAGCCGGGCGAAGCGGGCGCGGGGGAGGGCGGGAGCTAGCGGACCTGGATGTGGCGGCCGGCCATGGAGGGCAACGGCTCCTGGAGCCGCTCGGGCCGCTCGGTCGCGCTGATGACGACACCCGCCGCGAGCGCGAGCGCCGCGCCAAGGAGCGCTGATACGAAGAGCAGCCCCTCGGCCGGGCGGCCGCCCGAGAACGCGAGCGGCGCCCAGGTGACGAACAGCATGTAGAGGACCGCGCCGCCGGCGACCACACCGAGCGACGTCGCGAACAGGTAGAGCGCGAACCACCGCTTCGGCCGCTGGAGCAGGGTGTCGAACGACGAGCGGAGCAGGCGCGTCACCGTCCACACCACGAGCGCGGCGATCACCCAGGCCACGATCGTGCCGATCCACGCGACGTCCGCCGCGCTCAGGCGGGTGATGATGCCGGCCATCTGATTCCACAACGTCGCCGGATCCATCGCCTTCGCGAGCAGAGCGAATCGATCCTGGTCGCCGCCCCCCTGTACGACCGCGGCGAGCGCGTTCTTCACCTCGTTCGCGCGCACCCGGCTGAACAGCGAATCCTGCTCGAGCGTCAGACCCGTCTGCACGAACGGCCCGAGCGACTGCCGGCCGGCGACGATCGCGAAGAGGACGCCGATCGTCGCGCCCCAGAGCACCGTCACGACGCCGCCGAGGCCGTGGATCGTCGCCGAGGCGAGCACGAGCGCCGGTGCCAGCCCGAACGGCCCGCTCACCGGCATCGCCACCGCGAGGGCGGTGCGTTCGCTCGACGCATCACGCGCCCACAGCCCGAGGCCGGTGACGGCCCAGATGATCGCGAGGCCGGGCACGAACAGGAACAGGAGGAACGTCTCGAGGATCCAGGCGAGGGCGACCGCGAGCCCGAGCTGACCCGCGAACCCGATCACCGCGACGAAGGCCGCCGCGACCGCCGACCCGACCGGACCGAAGTCGGCGAGGATCATGAGCCCGTACAGCGGCAGAGCGGCGAGGAGCGAGAAGAACGCGCGCCGGAGCGGTTGCCCGTAGGCCGCGAGGAAGGCGACGACGGGACTCTGCTCGGCGCTACCGGGCGCGAACGCACGCAGCGCCTCCGTCGTCGCGGTGGGCGCGTAATCGTCGGGCACGCGCTGCACCGGGGTGATCTGCGTGGTCGCGACCTTCGAGATCGCCTGGCCGAGCTCGACCGCCTTCTGGTACCGAAGCGCGGGATCCTTCGCGAGCGCCTTGAGGACGATCTCGTCGACCTCCTTCGGCAGCGACGGCCGGAGGTGGCTCGGTGGGACCGGTGGGCGCACGACGTGATCGCGCAACAGGACGGCCGCGTTCGAGCTCGTGAACGGCGGCTTGCCGACGAGCATCTCGTACAGGACGAGGCCGAGCCCGTAGATGTCGGTCGTGACCGACGCGGAGCGCCCCTCGACGCGCTCGGGTGCGACGTAGAGGGCCGTCGCGAACAGCTGCGGCGAATCGGCGTCCTCCTGCGGCGTACGCGCGATGCCGAAGTCGCAGATCTTCGGTCGATCGTTCTGATCGAGGAGGATGTTCGACGGCTTCAGATCGGCGTGCACGATGCCGCGCGAGTGCGCGAAGGCGAGACCGGCCGCGATGCCATCGGCGAAGCGGATCGCATCCGCGAGCGGGAGCGCGCCGGCGCGCTCGATCCGCTGCTTCAGCGATGCCCCGGCGACGTGCTCCATGACGATGAACGGCAGCCCATCGACCTCACCGACGTCGTAGACGGCGACGATGTTCGGGTGGGACAGCTGGGCGAGAGCGCGCGCCTCTTTCACGAACAGGCGGCGGAGCGTCGCGTCGCCGGCGGCCTGCGGATCGAGCACCTTGAGCGCGACCTGGCGGCCCAGCGCGGTGTCCTGACCGAGGTACACCTGGGATGAGCCGCCCGCGCCGATCGGCGCGAGGATCCGGTAGCGCTGATCGATCACCCGGTCCACAGGCAGCTCCGTATGGCGCCGTGTTCGGTCGGCCGCGGGCGCGCCGACAATAGTGCCGGTCCGCTGGTCCAAGGGGCCAGATGAGAAGTTCCGCATCGGTGTCCTTGCCTGCCTCCCCGTCGCCGGTCACTTAACGGTAGCGTCGAGGGCGTCGTTATCCGCGCGCGCGACAGAACGAGACCGCTTCGATACGCGGAACGCCGGCCCGTTGCTGGGCCGGCGCTCTCGCTGGAGGAGGAGGCGACCGCTTTCGAGCGACCCGACGCCGCGGGCCGCGGTCTCTAGTGCTTCCCGCTCGCGGTCTTCGGGGTGTGGTCCACGAACTGGGCGATCTGCGTGCCGAGCATCGACTTGATCTTCGTGGCCTGATCGGCGGTGAGCTTGCCCGCCGCCTGCGCCGCGTCGACGCGCGCGTTCGCGGCGGTCGTCAGGGCCGCGACGAGGCCGTCACGGCTCTTGCCGGGCGTCGCGTTCGCGATCTGGCCGAACGACTTGCCGGCTTGGAGCTGGGTCTTCAGGTCCGCCGCGGAGATGCCGAGGTAGTCCGTCGTGGCCTTCATCAGGTCCCCGATGAACTGCTTGACGTTCGGGACGTTCGGGTGCTGCTTCGCCAGGCTCTGCAGCTCGTCCTTCAGACCGGCGAGGATCTGGTCCTCCTGGGCCTGGGTGAGCTTGCCGTCCTGGACCATCTTGTCGAGCACCTTCTTCAGCACGTCCGGCTTGCGCTTGTCGTCGGCGTTGGCGCTGGTCGTGGCGGTCGTCGCTTGGAGCTGCGCCTGGCCTGGACCGGCCGGGGTGAACGGCTGGAACGAGGCCACCGCCGCTCCACCGATGAGACCGGTCGCGAAGACCCCGGCCGCGACCGCCAGGGTCACCTTCTTGGCATCCACCTGGACCCTCCTTGCCCACTCACGGGGTCGATCCCCGTACTCATCTCTGTACCACAAGGCGGGCCGCCTGGTTTCCCGCTTGCCCGCGTTCGAGGCCCCCGTGCGGGCTTCTTACGGACTGCTGACAATTCGCGGATGCCCCTTGGATCCTCCTGCCGGCCGGACGCCGGCCCGTGACGGCGTCCGCCCTGCGCGTCGCGTTCGCGGCCGCCGAGGTCGCTCCCTACGCCAAGGTCGGGGGCCTCGCCGACGTCGCCGGCTCGCTCCCCCAGGCGCTCGCCGCCGCCGGGTGCGAGGTCGCCATCTACCTACCGCTGCACGGGACGATCGACCGTGGGCGGTGGGGGATCCCGGATCGTGCGCCCGAGCGCTCGGTCCCCTACGGCGAGTCGCATGTACGAGTCGCGTATCCGTCGGTGGAGCGCGAGGGCGTCCGCATCGTGTTCGTCCGGAACGACCGGCGGATCGGGCGCCCGCTGGTCTACGGCGCGGCCGACGACGCGAAGCGCTACGCGTTCTTCTGTCGGGCGGTCCAGGCCGCGCTCGACGAGGAGCGTCCCGACGTGGTCCACGCTCATGACTGGCACGCCGCGTTGCTCATCCCGATGATCACGAAGCGCGCGGCGACGGTCTTCACGATCCACAACCTCGCGTACCAGGGGAAGACGTCGAACGAGATCCTCCCGCCGGTCGGCCTGCCGCGCAGCCGGCTGGCGGTGGAGGCGCGCGGCGAGTGCAATGCGATGGCCCGCGCGATCGCCCGCGCGGACATCGTCAGCACGGTGAGCCGGCGCTACGCGCAGGAGATCCTGACGCCGGAGTTCGGCGAGGGCCTCGATGGGCTGCTGCGGGAGCGGCGCCGGCACGTGCGGGGGATCGTGAACGGTATCGATACGTCTTTCTTCGACCCGGCGACCGATCCGCACATCGCCGCGCGCTACACCCCGTCCGATCAGACCGGCAAGGCCGCCTGCAAGGCGGCGCTGCAGCGCGAGGGTGGGCTGCGCGTCGACAGCGAGCTGCCGGTGCTGGGGGTCATCGGCCGGCTGGTGGAGCAGAAGGGCGTCGACCTCCTGACCGCCGTCGCGCCGGACCTCCTCGAAGGGGGCGCGCAGCTCGTCGCCCTTGGGACCGGCGATCCCGCCTACGAGGAGCGCTGGCGCCGCCTGAAGGAGCGCTACCCGTCGCGCCTGTTCCTCACGCTCGGTTTCGACGCCGCCCTTGCGCAGCGCATTTACGCCGGGTGCGACCTCTTCCTCATGCCATCGCGGTTCGAGCCCTGCGGTCTGGGCCAGCTCATCGCGCTGCGGTACGGCACCATCCCGGTCGTGCGGAGCGTCGGTGGGCTCGTCGACACGGTGCGCGATCTCGACGCCGATCCGCGTACCGGCAACGGCTTCGCGTTCACCGCCTATGACCGAGCGGCGTTCGCGGGCGCCCTGGCCCGCGCGCTCCGCACCTTCCGCCGCGGCGGCGAGGCGTGGAGCGTGCTTCGCGCGCGCGCGATGCGCGAGGACCACTCGTGGACCGCGTCCGCGAAGGAGTACGTCGAGCTGTACCGGCTGGCCAGGCGGCGTCACGCGGCGTGAGCATCTGCGACCTTCCCGATCTCATCGCGGCCCTTCCGCCCGACGCCCGCGCGGCGGCCGAACGCATCTTCGCCGTGAGCGAGGTGACCGGGACGCTCGTGCCGCCGGCCGAGATGTTCCCCTGGATCGAGCGACTCTTCGGCTCGGTGGAGGCCGTGCGCGCGCAGCGGATCGTGCGGGTCACGGACCTCGTCACGCTCGAAGGCGCGCTGTTCAACGAGCTCCGCGCGAACCGACCGATGGAGATCACCGGCGCGGCCGAGATCGCGGAGACGATCCAGCGGTCGGAGGGCGATCCGTTCTGCCACCCGGAGACGGGCACCCCGGCGGACGAGTTCGGCCGCATCGCCGGTGCGTTCGGGATCACCGCCGCGAACGTCGCGAAGTACGACGGCCAGCACGGTGTGCTCGTCTTCAACGCGCACGACCCGCTCGTCGCGATCGACGCGGCCGCCATCGGGGATCACTTCGCGACCGCCCGACGCTGGGCCGAGGCCGCGTTCGCGCGCGACCCCGAGGCGCCGTACTGGTTCCTCATGTGGAACTGTCTGTGGCGCGCGGGCGGCTCGATCGTGCACGGGCACATGCAGATGACGACGACCCGCGGGATGCACTACCCGAAGATCGAGCGGCTCCGGCGCGCCGCGCTCTCGTACGCCGCGACGCACGGCCGCGACTACTTCGACGACCTCTGGCTCGTCCACGACGCGCTCGGCCTCGGCGTGGTCGTCGGCGGCGCGCGGGTCTTCGCGTCGCTGACCCCGGTGAAAGAGCGCGAGGTCATGGTGGTCGGTGCCGCGGGAGCGCACGAGCAGGCGCTGGGGCCGGCCGTCGCGGTCGCCCTCGCCGCGCTGCGCGACATGGGCGTCATGGCCCACGACCTCGCGCTCTATCTCCCGCCGCTCTCCCCCGACGGAGTGGATTGGGGATCCTTCCCACCCATCGCCAGGCTGGTCGACCGTGGCGATGCCGGCAACAGGACGTCCGATATCGGGTCGATGGAGCTCTACGCGGCGAGCGTGATCGCCGCCGATCCCTATGTGGTCGCCAGGGGATTGCGGACTGCCGCCGAGCGCTGAACGGACACCGATGCGCTATTGACGGTCACTTCGGCCTGACCGTATTTTCGCCTCGGTGGATGCGGCATTCGTCTCAAGACGAGACAACGCGTTTCGTGAGTACCCGCCGGCCTCCGCGCAGCTGGCGGTCGTCGTGCCGTTCTTCGGCGACCTGAGCGTCTGGATCCGGAAGGAGCCGGCGAGCGGCTGGCAGTTCCCGACGAGCACGCGTCGCTCAGGAGAGACGATCCTCGAGGTCGCGAAGCGCGAGCTCTGGGATGCCGCGCGGATCGTCGCCTCGCGCCTGGATCTGCTGGGCGCGATCCGCTCGAGCGGCCACAAGGCCTCGACCTCGTACGTGTACATGTGCGAGGTCCGTCACGTGCCGTGGGCCTACGAGGTGCCCGAGGACATCGCCGAGATCGGCGCATTCACGCGCACACCCCGCCCGCTCGCCTCGGACTGGTCCGAGGTGGTCCTTGAGGCCGCGCTGCGGGCCCGCCGCACCGGACTCAGATAATCGAAGGCGCGGCGGGAGCGCCGCGCTGGCCCTTCTGGCCGGTCCTCGTCATCTCCGTCGTCGCGTTCGCCCTCGCGAGCATCGCCGGCGCCGCCGCGGGGCTTGCCCTCGCGATGCCACTGCGGCATCCCGAACAGCTGACGCCACGCGACATCGCGGTGCTCACGTCGGTCCAGGACGGCACCCTCGCGGTCCTGCTGCTCGCGTTGCTCGCGGTCTGGCCGCGTGTCCACCCGGCCGCGCTCGGCTTCGCGCAACGGATCGCCCCGCAGGTGGGCCTGGCCTTCGGCGCGGCGCTCTGGCTCCTGTCGGTGCTGATCGCGAACGCGCAGGCGTCGGTCGTGGGCACGCGTCCCCAGGCGCTCATCACGGCCGCCGCGACGCATCGGGACTTCGAGGGCCTGTTCCTCGAGCTGGTGTTCGGTGTCGGCGTCGTCGCGGTGGTGGAGGAGCTGCTCTTCCGCGGGGTGCTGTTCGCGCTCCTCCGGCAGCGGCTGCGGTTCGCGTACGCGGCGCTCATCTCGAGCGCGCTGTTCGCCCTCCCGCACGAGGCGAGCGCCTGGCTCCCGGTGTTCGTACTCGGCATCGGGCTCGCCGTCCTCTACGAGCAGCGCCACAGCCTCTGGACGAACGCGCTCGCGCACGGCACGATCAACGCGATCTCGTTCCTGCTCGTGTTCCTGGTGCCGGGCGCCGCGAGCTAGGAGCGCTATCGGAACGCGGCGCTGAGCGTGTAGCGGAGCTGCGGACCAGCCAGGCCGTCGCCGTAGAAGCCGTCGCCGACCCGGATCTCGAAGTGGAGGTGCGGCCCGCCCTCCGGGTAGCCGGAGCTTCCGACAGCGCCGATGACCTCGCGCGCCGCGACGGTCGTCCCGACCACGAGAGGCGCCACGCTCGACAGGTGCGCGTAGCGGGTCACGATCCCCTGCCCGTGGTCGATCCAGACCTGGCGGCCGCGGATCCGATCGAGGATCGCTTCGGGCGTGTGACCCTGCGCCTGCGCCTCATCGAACGCGGCCTGGCGGTCCTCGGCGCTCCACTCGACGTACTCGCGGTCGATGCGGACCACGACCCCGGCCTTCGCGGCCAGCACGAGCGTGCCGCGCGCGGCGGGGAAATCGATCCCCTCGTGGTATCCGGCGCGGTACTCCCGTGGCGAATTCGGCAGGTACTGCTCCGCTTCGGGTATCTCGAGCCCCTCGAGCGGCAGCACGAAGCCCGAGAGGAGGCGGACGTGTCCGCTGAGCGGCGGCTCGGTCGGCTGACCCTGCGGCCAGTCGCTCGGGACGGGGTCCGGCGACGCGGCGAGCTTCGGCGGCGGAGCGCCTCGGCCCGCGCTCGCCATCACGGCGACGGCGATGAAGATGGCGACCCCGACGATCGCGACGAGCGGACGCATATACTGACGGTAACGCGTGACCTTTAACGACCGGTCCTGTGAGGCCGGAAAGGGAGTGCGGACTGGCCATCATCCTCGGCCCCGATGACGTTCGCCGCGCGATCGCGCGCATCGCGCATGAGATCGTCGAGCGCGATCGCGATCTCACCGTCCTCGCACTCGTCGGCATCCGCGCGCGCGGCGATCTCCTCGCCCTGCGCCTTCGCGAGGCGATCCGCCGGAACGAGGGCGTCGACGTCCCGGTCGGCTCGCTGGACATCACCCTCTACCGAGACGACCTGACCCGCGTCGGGTACGCGCCGATCGTGCGCGAGTCCGACCTCCCGTTCTCGGTCGACGACCGGGTCATCGTGCTGGTCGACGATGTCCTCTTCACCGGCCGAACGATCCGCGCGGCCATGGACGCCCTCATCGATTACGGGCGCCCGCGCGCGATCCGTCTCGCCGTGCTCGTCGATCGCGGCCACCGCGAGCTTCCGATCAAGGCCGACTTCGTGGGCAAGAACGTACCGACCGGTGCGCACGACGACGTGCGCGTCCGCCTCGCCGAGAGCGGCGGGGTCGACGAGGTCGAGCTCGCGAAGGAGGGGGTGCGGGTATGACCTGGCAGCGGCGGCACGTCCTCGCGACCGACGACTGGTCGCGCGACGAGATCGAGCAGACGCTCGAGACGACGCGGGCGATGGTCGAGGTGCTGCAGCGCCCGATCCGACGCACCCCCGCGCTCCGCGGGCGCACCGTGATCCTCTTCTTCGCCGAGGCCTCGACCCGCACGCGCGTCTCGTTCGAGCTCGCCGCCAAGGCCCTTTCAGCGGACGTCGTCAACGTCACGGTGAGCGGCTCGTCCGTCGAGAAGGGCGAGACGCTCCTCGACACGGTGCGCACGCTGACCGCCCTGGGCGGGGACGTCGTAGTGATGCGGCACAGCGCTTCGGGCGCGCCCTACTTCGTCGCGGAGCGCACCGACGCCGCGGTCATCAACGCCGGCGACGGCGCGCACGCGCACCCGACCCAGGGCCTCCTCGACGCGTACACCCTCCGCGACGCGCTGGGAGATCTCGAGGGCAAGCGGATCGTCATCGTCGGCGACATCACCCACAGCCGCGTCGCCCGCTCCGATATCGACACGCTGGTCCCGCTCGGGGCGACGGTGACCCTCTCCGGTCCGCCTACGCTCGTGCCCTCGGCGTGGCGCTGCGGGATGAGCCCTGCCCGCACGAGCTACGAGCCGGATCTCGATCGCGCCCTCGACGGAGCGCATGCGGTGATCGCTTTGCGGCTGCAGAAGGAGCGGCAGCACGCCGGTCTCCTGCCTTCGCTGCGCGAGTACGCCCAGGTCTGGGGACTCAACGATGAGCGAGTCGCGCGCATGCGGCCGGAGGCGCCGGTCCTGCATCCCGGCCCGATGAACGAAGGCGTCGAGATCGCCGCGAGCGTGGCGCACGGGCCACGCTCGCTCATCGAGCGCCAGGTCACGAACGGCGTCGGCGTGCGCATGGCGCTCCTCTACCTGCTCGCCGCCAGGCCGGAAGGGGGAAGGAGCGAGTCGTGAAGGACATCGACGACGTCCGTCAGGAAGCCGCGCGGCGCGGGCTCATCGTGGCGCCGGGCTTCATCGACCTGCACGCGCATCTCCGCGAGCCCGGCTTCGAGGAGTCGGAGACGATCGCGACGGGCGCGGGCGCCGCGCTCGCCGGAGGGTTCACGACCGTGTGCGCGATGCCGAACACCGAGCCGGCGATCGACAACGCCGGGCTCGTCGCCGAGCTCATCGCCCGGGCCGATGCCGCGAAGGGCGCTCGCGTGCTCCCGATCGGCGCGATCACCCGCGGCCGGCGCGGCGCCGAGCTCGCGGACCTCATGGAGCTCGCGCGGGCCGGCGCGGTCGCCTTCTCGGACGACGGCGCGCCGGTCGACGATCCGGGCCTCTTCCGCAGCGCGCTCGAGTACGCGCGAGGGACCGGTCGCCCGGTGTTCGAGCATCCCCAGGACCTTGCGCTGAGCGGCGGCGGCGTGATGCACGAAGGCGTCGTCTCGGCGCGCCTCGGCCTCGCCGGGATGCCCGCCGCGGCCGAGGAGGCCGCGATCGCGCGCGACATCGCCATCGCGAAGCTCGCCGGCGCGCGCCTGCATCTCGCGCACGTCTCCACCGCGGGCGCCGTGGAGCTCGTGCGGCGGGCGAAGGCCGAGGGCGCGTCCGTCACGGCCGAGGTGACCCCGCACCATCTCGCGCTCACCGACGCATGGGTCGCGGGCAGCCGTGCGTACGCGTGGGCGGACCCCGAGGACGAGCCCCGTGCGACGCCCTACGACAGCGCGACGAAGGTCAATCCGCCGCTCCGCCCCGCGGCCGACGTGCGGGCCTGTTGGGTCGGGCTGATGGACGGCACCATCGACGCGATCGCGACCGACCACGCGCCGCATGCGTCGATCCGGAAGGACGTCGAGTACGAGGCTGCGGCCTTCGGCATCTCCGGCTTCGAGACGGCGGTGCCGCTCCTGCTCGCCGGCGTCGCCGCGGGGTGGGGCTCGCTCGAGCGCGTCATCGAGGCGCTGACCGCCGGGCCCGCGGGTGTCCTCGGCATCGCCCTCCCCGAGCGTGACCTCGTGGTCATCGATCCGGCCGCCTCCTGGACCTGCGATGCCGCGTCGCTGCGCTCGCTCGGGAAGAACACGCCGCTCCTCGGACGGAGGCTGACCGGCCGCGTCGTCACGGTCGTCGTCGATGGATCCGTCCGGCTGGAACTGGCGGTCGCGTAGGTGCCCAGGGTCGTCGTCGCGCGACGCCCACACCGCGCGAAGGGCCGTGCTCACCGCGCGGCCTGGGCCGAGCGGCAATTGCATCTTTATGCATCAGAACTGTATAGTTATGCACCGATGAGCAGGGCCGCCGTGCTCGGGCTCGAGGACGGCTCGACATGGTGGGGCGAGGCGTTCGGCGACGCGACCCGAGCGTCAGGCGAGGTCGTGTTCAACACCGCGATGACCGGCTACCAGGAGGTCGTCTCGGACGCCTCGTACAACGGGCAGATCGTCGTCATGACGTATCCGCTGATCGGCAACTACGGCGTCTTCGCCCGCGCGGCCGAGTCGCGACGGCCCTGGGCGGAGGCGCTCGTCGTACGCGAGCTGAACGCCACGTGCCGGACCGGCACCGACGATCTCGACGCGTACCTGCGGGCCAACGGGGTCCCGGGGATCGCCGGAGTCGATACGCGCGCGCTCGCCCGGCGGCTCCGCGCATCGGGCACCCTGCGCGGAGCGCTCGTGCAGGTCGCGCCGCATCGCGCGCTCGATCCCGACATCGCGAACGAGGCCGTGGCGAAGGCGCGCGCGACGCCGCCGCTCGCGCAGCGACCGCTCGTGCAGGAGTCGAGCGGCGCGCCGCGCCAGGTCGGCAACGGCCCGAAGGTGGCGCTCATCGACACGGGCGTGAAGGAGAATCAGGTCCGCAGCCTGGTGCAGCGTGGCGCCACCGTCCGCGTATTCCCGGTGGCGGTCCCCGTCCGCGAGGTGCTCGAGTGGTCGCCGGATGGGATCCTCATCACGAACGGGCCGGGCGACCCGGCCGCTATCCCGCAGCTCGTGTCGAGCGTCCGGATCCTGCTCGACATGGCCGCATCCCGCGGAACGGCGCGTCCGGTGCCGATCCTCGGGATCTGCCTCGGGCATCAGCTCGTCGCGCGTGCGATCGGGGCGACGACCTCCCGCCTGCCGTTCGGTCATCACGGCAGCAACCATCCGGTGCAGGACACGCGCACCGGCCGCGTCGTCATCACGAGCCAGAACCATGAGTTCCAGGTCGACGAGTCGTCGATCCCGCCGGAGAGCGGCTTCGGCGTGAGCGCGCGCAACCTGAACGACGGCTCGGTCGAGGGCCTCGTCCATCGCACCCTCCCGATCCGCACCTACCAGTACCACCCCGAGGGCGCGCCGGGCCCGCGGGACAACGAGCCGGTATTCGATCGGTTCATGGAGGACGTCCGCGCCGCCGTCGCTCGTCGGTCGTGACGCGATGAAGGTGCTCATCATCGGCTCGGGGCCGATCCTCATCGGCCAGGCCGCGGAATTCGATTACGCCGGCACGCAAGCGTGCCGCGCGCTGCGCGAAGAGGGCATCGAGACCGTGCTCGTGAACTCGAATCCCGCGACGATCATGACCGACCCGGGCGTCGCGGATGTCACGTACCTCGAGCCGCTCACGGTCGAGGTCCTCGAACGGATCATCGCGAAGGAGCGACCCGATGGCCTCCTCCCGACGCTCGGTGGCCAGACCGGGCTCAACCTCGCGGTCGCGCTCGCCGACGCGGGCGTGCTCGAACGCTACGACGTGCGGCTCCTCGGCACTCCGCTCGAGGCGATCCGGAAGGCGGAGGACCGCGAGGCGTTCAAGCAGCTGCTCATCGACATCGGCGAACCGGTGCCCGAATCGACGACCGCGCGCACCGTCGGCGAAGCGCTCGGCTTCGCCGGATCGATCGGCTACCCGGTCGTGATCCGGCCGGCGTACACGCTCGGCGGGACGGGCGGCGGCTTCGCGGGCGACGCCGATGAGCTGCGCGATCGGGCCGCCCGCGGGATCGCGGCGTCGCCGATCGGGCAGATCCTCGTCGAGCGCAGCCTGCTCGGCTGGAAGGAGCTCGAGTGGGAGGTGATGCGCGACGGCGCCGACACGTGCATCACCGTTTGCAATATGGAGAACCTCGACCCGATGGGCGTCCACACGGGCGATTCGATCGTCGTCGCGCCGTCGCAGACGATCTCCGACAAGGAGTACCAGGCGCTCCGCAGCGCCGCGCTCCGGATCATCCGCGCGCTCGGCATCGAGGGCGGCTGCAACATCCAGTTCGCGCTCCATCCCGAGCGCGGGCCGGCGGACGATCCCGAGGCCCGCGTGCCCTATTACGTCATCGAGGTGAACCCGCGCGTGTCGCGCTCGTCCGCGCTCGCGTCGAAGGCCACCGGCTATCCGATCGCGCGTGTCGCCGCGAAGATCGCCATCGGGAAGCGGCTCTGGGAGATCCCGAACGCGGTCACGAAGCGCACCACCGCGGCGTTCGAGCCGACGCTCGACTACGTCGTCGTGAAGATCCCGCGCTGGCCGTTCGACAAGTTCGCCGGCGCCGATCGCCGGCTCGGGACGCAGATGAAGGCGACCGGCGAGGTCATGGCGATCGACCGCACGTTCGAGGCGGCGCTGCTCAAGGCGCTGCGCTCGCTCGAGGTCAAGGGCCAGGGGTTGCTCTGGGAAGCGCCGGCCTGGGTCGACGTCGCCGATCCGGACACGTTCACCCGACGGTTCCTGGCCGGAGCGCCGACCGACGATCGGATCTGGCGGCTGTTCGCGGCCCTGCGCCGCGGCGCGACGGTGGAGGCGGTGCATGCCGCGACCGGCGTGGACCGCTGGTTCCTGCGAAAGCTCCAGCGCGTCGTGCGTTTCGCCGAGGACGAGCTGCAGGGAAAGACCCCGACCCCGACGCTTGTGCGTCGCGCGAAACGCATGGGCTTCGCCGACGCGGACATCGCGACGCTGGCGGGCATGCTCCCGGGCGACGTGCGCCGCCTCCGGCTGCAGTGGGGCATCACCCCGGTCTTCAAGATGGTCGACACCTGCGCGGCCGAGTTCGAGGCGGTGACGCCGTACTTCTACTCCACCTACGAGCAGGAGAACGAGGCGCTGCCGCTCCCAGGCTCCAAGGCCCTCATCCTCGGCTCGGGGCCGATCCGCATCGGCCAGGGGATCGAGTTCGATTGCTGCTGCGTGCAGAGCGCCGCGGCGCTCACCGGTATCGGGATCGCGCCGATCATGGTGAACAGCAACCCGGAGACGGTCTCGACCGACTTCGACGCCTCGGCGCGCCTCTACTTCGAGCCGCTCGATGAGGAATCGGTGAGCGCGATCCTGGCGAACGAGAGCCCGGCCGGCGGGACCGGCC
>DASWCU010000008.1:0-7006 GCA_036389935.1 Candidatus Limnocylindria bacterium | reverse complement strand
GAGACGTCGCTCGCGTCAGCGACCATCGCGATGGCGTCCGGTCGCCGATCGAATCCGCCGAAGTAGAGCGCTCGAGCGTCGTCGTATCCCCCATCGGTCGGCTCGATCACCCGACCCTTCAGCGCGTCGCGGAGCTGAGAGATCGAGGTCGCGGCCGTAGCCTGCACGTCGTACTCCCCCAAGGTCACGGGGACTCCATGAGCTCGCCGTCCCTCCGGCCGATCGCCGCGCGAAGCTCGTGCGGTCCCGCCGACTCAGTTTCCGATATCGCTAAGCGTTAGAGAGGCTACTATCGGCGCGGCGCCAGTGCCAGCACGGAAGCCCCGTGGCTACCTTGTCCGTGTGCCGAGCGGGCGTCGGCGGGCTCGTCCACCGTTCGAGGAAGACCGATCCCTCGGCTCATCTCCCACGCCGTTCCGATAGGACAGCGGGCTCACGCCGAAGTGTCGGCGGAACTCCCGGCTGAGGTGCGAAGGCGAGGTGAATCCAGTTCCCTCCGCGATCGCCTCGACGCTGCCGTCGCCGTACCGAAGCTGCAGCGCGGCCTCGCGCAGGCGCATGCGCCGTAGCGCGCGGACCGGCGAGATGCCGAGCTCGGCGCGGAAGAGGTGCGCGAAGCGCGAGGGCGAAAGCCCGCACGAACCGGCGAGCGAGTCCACGCTGTGCGGCGCGGTGAGGTTCGAGCCCATGACCTCGAGCGCCTCACGCACGCGCGGTTCGAGGCTCATCCGCACGCGCGGTTCTTCCTCGACGAGGACGAAGATCTCGCGTAAGGTCATCAGCAGGAGCTCGAGGCGGAGTGGCGCCTGCTCCCCACCGCCGGCGACCGGTCCCTCGATAGAGTCAACGGCGCGCGTCGCGAGACGCGTGCGCAGGTCGGCGGCGAGGCGACCGAAGGCGTCCTCGATCCGCTGGCGGGTGGACGCGAGCGAGACGTGCGCGCGGTAGACGCCGTCGGCGAGCCGCTCGAACGACGACGGTGGCGACCACCGCGGCCACGGCTGAAAGCGGACGTACCACGCCTCCCACGGATCGGCGAGGCGTTGCGGTCGTCCGGCGACCCACGCGCGCTGACCCAGCAACGCCAGCACGCCGGGAGTCGCATCGAACTGCGCTCCACGCGGGCGGTACGCACGCCGTCCGGAGACCGTGAACGTGAGCAGCCAACCGGGCTGCGGTGCGCTCCCGCCGACCGTCCTCATCGAGGCGGTGCTCCGGCCGACCAAGAGAACGTCAGGTCCAGAAGGGGATTTGCCATCCCCGGCAGCAGTTAGTGCCAAGAAAATAGCTCTCCGGGCTCTTCTCGGGATCCACCGCGAAGTCTACGTTCCGCCAGACGCAGGCGCCTCCGAAGTCCGGCGCGTCCTAGCGGTTGCGGACGTCGATCCGAGGAGGAACGTCGATGGCACAGGGGAACGCGGCTCCCTTCCGCGGTCGGCTACAGGAAGAGCGCGAGGCCGCGGGCCTCACGGCGGACGCCGTCGCGACCGCGGCGGGCATCGACCCGAACTGGTACGCCCACATCGAAGCCGGCCGGGTGCTCCCGACGCTCGAGGAGTTCAACCGTGTGCTTCCGGCGCTCGGCGGCCCTGAGGGATCTCGCCTTTACGACATCGGCCTCCTCAACACGATCGGCGCCCTGGGTATGGGCGCCGGCCGATCCGGTGCCGGCCGCGAGCGTACCGGCGCCCAGCCGACCGACCCGGGCCACAAGTTCGACTACGCGCGCTTCTACGAGCGGCGCATCGAGATCGAGCACATGCTCGTGTCCAAGGACGAGCAGACCTGGATGGAGCGCGAAGCGGCTCCCGACCGCGCGGTGGACGTGTTCGTGAACATGAGCTGCGGACCGCAGGAGATCCCGCACCTGATGCTGAACACCGTGTCCGTGCTCCGGGCGCTCGGGATCAGCTTCGCCGCGGCCGCGGGCCCGATCACCTGCTGCGGCACGTACTACCGCAACACGGGTCAAGCGCAAGCCGGATACCGCATGCACGACGCCTCGGTCGCGCGCCGGGCGGCGTGGGGGGCGACGACGACCGTGCACTGGTGCACCGGGTGCGAGATGACGTTCACCGACGGCACGAAACGGCGGGAGCTGAGTGGCGGCGGCACGCCAATGAGGGACGTCCAGCTCATCAGCTACCTCGATGAGACCCTGCGGGCGATGGGCGACAAGGTGCCGTGGCAGAAACCCGTGGAAACGCGGGTGCTCGTGCAGCGGCTGGATATCACTCGGGTCACCACGGTCGCGACCGACCGGGTCGTCGATCTGCTTGGGCAGGTGCCCGGGGTCGAGGTCCTCGGCTTCGTCGGGAAGGACGGGCCCGAGTGGCTGTACGACCCGCAGCGTCAGAAGCCTCCGACGACGCCCGAGGAGGTCCGCGTGCGCCGCGCCGAGCTGACGGAGCTGGCGCGGTCTGGCGGCGCGGACACGATCAGCTTCCAGCACTTCAGCCCGGCGCGCATCCTCGCGCCCTACGTCAGCGACGAGCTCGCGATCCGTCATCCGGTGTCGATCATCGCGGAGGCACTCGGCTGCGAGCACCCCGACCGCTACCAGGCGGCGCTGCGATCCGGGGATCCCGAGGTCGCGCTGGAGCAGTTGCGACCGAACTGGGAGTCGTGGGGCATGTCCGAAGAGCTCGCGCGTCGGGTCGCAGTGGACCTCTGCGATCCGATCTACGCCGAAGGTCCGACGCGGTGCACCTGCGGCCGCGAGGGTGGTGGCTGCGCCGAGCGTCTCGTCAGCGTGGACATCCTGAGCGGCACGGTCGACGTGCCGGCCGGCGCCGCCGCGGCGGCAACGCCTTAGGCAGGACGCCGCCGGCGGCATATCGAGCGCATCTCGCCGTCGGACGGCGGACGTATTGGACACCTCGCGGCGGCAGAGCGGAAACTGAGATGTCGTGACGGTGCAGGCACCGGCGGTCGCGATGACGGGCCTCGCGAGCGAGCGGCTCGCCGAGCATGTGGTCGGCCTACGGTTCGGGGACCTGCCGGCCGAGGTCGTCGAGCGGGCAAAGGACCTCATCACCTACGACCTCGGCGTCGCGTTCGCGGGCCGCTTCACCGAGGCCGGTCGCGCCGCGGTCGCGCTCGCGCACGACCTCTCCGCCGGCGGCGGGAGCTCGACCATCCTCGGCGAGCGCCGGCGCGCGACGATGCTCGACGCGATCTTCGCGAACTCCGAGCTCATGGGTCTCGACGACGACCATCACCTGGCGTCCAAGGTGCGCGTCGGCCGCGTCTCGCAGTCCGCCGCCTGGGCGCTGGGGGAGCATGAGCACGCCCCCGGCCGAGAGGTGATCACGGCGCTCGTGCTCGCCTACGACACCGCGTGCAAGCTCGCGGAACCGCAGCAGATGGCCGGCGGCTACGCGCACGTGCCGCACAAATGCGCCTTCGCGCCGTTCGCCCCCGCCGCCGTGGCGGTGCGGCTCCTCCGCTACGGGCAGGAGCGCGCGGCGCGGTCGATCGCCCGCGCCGCGCACTTCGGGATGGGCCTGAACGCGGGCCTGGAGGATGCCTTCACGTTCAGCCTGGTCGCCCGGAATGGCGTGATGGCTGCGCTCCTCCCCGAGGCGAATGGGACCGGGATCCTCCGCGCGATCGACGGGCCGCACGGGCTGTACGCCGCACTCTTCGGTGGTCCGCCCGAGGGCCTCGAGGCGAGCCTCTCCACGCTCGGGCGCGAGTTCTCGATCCTCGGCGCCTCGACGAAGCGCTATCCGGGAAGCGCGAGCCACATCGCGCCGCTTGAGGCCGGGCGCGCGCTTTACGAGCGCGAGCGGCCCGAGCCGGACGAGGTTCAGAGCGTCGTTGCAACGCTGCCGGATGAGTTCCGCGGCCGGTTCGCGTACCAGGAGACACGGATGGACCGAGCGGCCGAGCCGAACGACGAGGACATCGCGGTCGGCGCGTCGCTGCAGCTCAAGCTCGCGATCCTGCTCGTCGAAGGCAGGGTCGTCCCGCGTCCGACGCTCGAGCACTGGCGCGATCCCCGGGTCCAGGCGGCGCTCCCGAAGGTGACGCTCGCCTTCGAGCCGCTCCCGGTCGACCGCGCCCGGATCGAGCTCGTGACGAAGGACGGTCGCACGCTGCGGGCCGACGGCGCCGTCGTGCCGTACCCGAAGGGCGACTGGTCGGCGTGGCTGCGCAAGGACGGCGAGCGCTTCCTGTCGGAGGCGAAGCTCGCGAAGCTCGAGCGGCTCATCACACACCTCGAGGACGTGGACGACTTCGCCGAGGTCATGGCCTGCGTCGTCCCGGACCGGCCGTAGGGCGGGAGTGGTGGGACGGGAGCGATGAGCGCCTCGGTGGCCGTCTCGGGCGCAACGGCGATCCGCAAGAACATCCTGCCGGCCTCGCTGCCCGCGGGGGCCGACGCGGACCGCGGCTACTCATACGGGGTCCAGGTGGGAAACATGCTCTGGGTGTCGGGGCAGATCCCGAAGGACCGCGACGGCAGGCTCGTCGGTCCCGGCGACATCGAGGCCCAGACCGTCCAGGTCATGGAGAATCTCAAGGCGATCGTCGAGGAGGCCGGCGGCAGGATGGACGATGTCGTGAAGATCTCCACGTACGTCGCCGACCGGACCTACCGCCACCCGGTGCAGGCGGTCCGACGCCGCTACTTCAAGGCGCCGAACCTGCCGGCGTCGGCGACGACGGTCGTCGGGATGCTGCTGCCTGACGTGCTCGTCGAGGTCGAGGCGGTGGTCGTCCTGGGCTCCGCCCTGCGGCGATGAGGCCCTCGTGAGCGCGAGCGTGGTGAGCGCCCGTCCGCTCGACGACGAGTTCACCGCCTGGTACACGAACGAGCCGAGCGTCACGGACGATCCGTATCCGTTCTTCCATCGGCTCCGTGCCGAAGCACCGGTCTACCGCCGGGATCGGCTGGTGGTGCTCAGCCGCTACGACGACTGCGCGAAAGCGTCGATCGAGCCGGCGCTCTGGAAGACCGACGGCCGCTCTTACGACTACGGCTCGCTCGATCCGAGCGCCCTCCCTCCCGCCCAACGCGAGAAGATGCGCGCGATCTTCGAGATGGAGAAGCTCGGGATCAACAAGCTCGAAGGTGCCCAGCACGCCCGGGTCCGCGGCCTCGTCCAGAAGGCGTTCACGCCGAGGACGATCGACAGCCTGCAGGGGCGCATCGAACGGATCACGGAGCAGCTGCTCGATGCCGTCGCCGCATCGGGCCGGATCGACGCGATCGACGACTTCGCCTACCAACTTCCGCTCATCGTGATCTGCGAGATGCTTCGCGTCCCACCGGAGGATCGCGGCCGCATCCGGGCGTGGGGTCTTGGAATGTCGCCACTGTTCAGCGGCGTCGTGCATGATGCGGCCGGCGTCATCGACCGGGCCTATGACGACCGGGTCGCGCTCTTCGCGTACATGCGCGAAGTCGTCAGGCATCAGCGCGGTCGACCGCCTGATCCATCGAGCGTCATGTCCATGCTCATCTTCGCGGCCGACGGTGGGGATGAGCTCTCCGAGGACGAGCTGGTCGGCGTGACGGCGCAGATGGTGTTCGCCGGCCACGAGACGACGACGAACGCGATCGGGAACGGCATCGTCGCCCTCATGACCCATCGCGATCAGTGGGACGTGCTCCGTGAGGAGCCGACCCTCGTCCGCGGTGCCGTCGACGAGATCCTCCGGTTCGAGCCACCCGTCCACACGGATCCGCGGTTCGCCAGCGGCGATCGGGAGATCGGCGGCGAGCCGATCCGTCAGGGGGACCGCCTGCGGCTGATCTGGGCCGCGGCGAACCGCGATCCCGCGCGATTCGCGGACCCGGATCGCTTCGACGTGACGCGCAGGGACGTCAAGCACCTCGCGTTCGGCGTCGGGCGCCACTACTGCCTCGGGTCGTCGCTCGCCACGCTCGAGATCGCGACGGCGCTCGGCGCGCTGGTGCGACGCTTCCCCGACATGCGCATGGCGGAGGAGTGGCCGCGCTGGCGCGGGAGCTTCAACCTGCGCGGCGTCACCGAGCTGCCGCTCGACCTCGGGCGCGATCACGGCTAGCCCGGCGTGGAGATCCTCGTCCTGGTCGACCGGAAGAAATGCATGGCGAACCAGCAGTGCAGCAAACAGGCGCCGGGTCTCTTCGAGCTCGGCCCCGATGGGTACTCCCGGACGACGCGCGCCGACCAGACCGACTTCACCGTTGCCGACCTCCCGGCCCTCCTCAGGGCGCGCGACAACTGTCCGACCGGCGCGATCCACGTCGAGACCATGGAGACCGACGCCCCGGGCGAAGAGCACGCTCCTTCGACCTAGCGTGTCGGCACGATGAGCGATCTCGAGCGCCATGCCGCTGAGGTGCGGCGGCTCCGCGAGCCCTGAGCCGACGCGCGTCGCCCGGCCCGTTGGACCGTCACTCGGCGCGCCTTGGGCCGCGCGATCAACGCACCGCCCCGGCCCGCCGCAGCGCGGTGACGTCGGTCGCGGCGAACCCCCAGTCGCGCAGCGCCTCGTCGGTGTGCTGGCCCGGCTGGGGCGGCCCGCGGCGGATCGCGGCCGGCGATCGCGACAGGCGCGGCGCCGGCGCGGGCTGCACGATCCCGCCCGCGTCCACGAACGTCCCCCGGGCGGCGTTGTGCGGATGCCTCGCGGCCTCTTCGAACGAGAGGACCGGTACGACGCAGGCGTCCGTCCCGTCGAAGACGGCCGCCCACTCCGCGCGGGTGCGTCGAGCAAATGCCGCGGCGATGCGCCGCCGGATCTCGTCCCAGTTCGCGCGATCGGTGCGCGGCGGCAGCTCACGCAGATCGAGCAGGCGGATGAGCTCCTCGTAGAACCTGTCCTCCAGCGGACCGACCGCCATGAATCGGCGGTCCGCGGTCTCGTAGACGTCGTAGAACGGCGCGCCGCTGTCGAGGAGATTCGTGCCTCGCTCCGCGCGCCAGGCTCCCGACGCGCGGAGCGCGTGGGAGTGGGCGGAGAGGAGCGCCGCCGCGTCGAGCATGGCGCAGTCGATCACCTGCCCGGA
>DASWCU010000007.1:0-16625 GCA_036389935.1 Candidatus Limnocylindria bacterium | reverse complement strand
CGCCGGCGAGCATCCCGTCGCGGTCCTCCTTATTCGAGAAGACGCTCCGCACCCTGAGGCGCGTCCGTCCTTCGCCGAGGTCCTCGAGCGTCAGCGTCTCGAGCGCGATGTGACCCGCGGCGGGCTCGAACTCGAAGGTCTGTACGACCCGCTCGGGCGGAGTGATCTCGCGGTACTCGCCGTTGAACCAGAACTCCTGGCCGTCGTCCGCTCGATTCGCGAAGCGCCATTTGCCACCGACGCGGACGTCCATCTTGTCGACGACGGTGGAGTACCTGCGCGGGCCCCACCACCTCGGGATGAGCTCCGGATCCATCATCGTCTTGAACAGGAGCTCGCGAGGCGCGTCGAAGACCCGGGTCAGCTCGATCTCGCGATCCGAGGGCAGCGTCAGCGTCATCGTGCTATCGCTTGCGATCACGGTCTTTCTCCTTCTCCTTCACCTGATGAAGGACTTCATCGAGTCGCTCGAAGCTCTCCTCCCAGAACCGGCGGTAGCGCTCGACCCACTCGTCGGCCTGCCTGAGCGGTGTGGCATTGAGGCGCGCCGGCCGCCACTGCGCGTCGCGGCCGCGCTCGATGAGCCGCGCTCGCTCGAGCACCTGCAGATGCTTCGAGACGGCCGCGAGGCTCATGTCGAACGGCTTCGCGAGCTCGGTGACGGAGGCCTCGCCCTTCGCCAGGCGCGCGAGGATCGCCCGCCGAGTGGGGTCGGCGAGCGCGCCGAACGTGAGGCTGAGCGCATCGGTCGTCTGGCCCATTATTCAACCAAGTGGTTTAATACACCAAGCGCGGAATGCTTGTCAAGTCAGGCCCTTCGTCGCCCATGCCTCGGCCGGCCCGTGATGTATGTGTATGTTCACCGAGCGGCTGCAGGTACTGGTAAGACCGGGCGCAACGGCGGCGCCTCGAAGCCGAAGCGAAAAGGCGTGGCACGTCGGTCGGTGCGTTGATCCGCGAGGCCGTTGACGCTCGCGCCCACAGCGTCCCGCTGGCCGAGCGACGACTGGCCGTTGCGGCGATCGCAGCGATGAGCGGCGGGCGTTTCCTCCCCACCGCAGAGCTTGAGCGCATCGTCGACGAGGAGCGGGAGAAGCCAATTCGCGAGCTTCGGCGCGTTCGTCGGCGTCGATGACCTTTCTCATCGACACGATCCTCTCGGCCGACGCCGACTTCGATCGTGCGCCGGGGCTACGACGCGTCGACTCGCTCAGCGATGCGGGGAGGTCGCGGCTCGTCGAACCCTGAGCCGCACTCGCGCGGCAGGGCGGCCGCCGGATCCTCTGCGCCACGGCGCGCCGAACCGGGGCGAGGGTAACTTTCCGCGCTCGTCCAAAGGGATTCGACCCGCGCCGGAACGCGCTTTGCAGGGCTCGAACGAGGAGGTTCGATGTGCCAGATCTCAGGGAAAAGCAGCGCAAGGCGATGAACAAGGACGTGTTCGCCTACGTCGACAAGAACGGCGAGGGCCACCTGCCGCTCAACGACGAGAGCCACGTGCGCAACGCGATGGCTCGCTTCAACCAGACCGCGTTCCCGTCCGCGTCGGCGAAGGAGAGCGCCCGGCGGAAGGTCCTCGCCGCGGCGAAACGCCACGGCATCGAGGTATCCAAGGAGGACAACATCGCGAAGTCGACGACCGGGCTCCGGGCCGCCACGACGCGCCGCGGGCCGCGCGGCGGGCGGAAGACCGTCGCCCCGAGGCGCAAGACGACGACCGCGCAGCGTCAAGCGGCGCGGAAGAACATCAAGAAGGCGGTGCGCGCGCGACGCTCCGGATGAAGCAGCTCGGGCGCGGCTGAGGCCATCGGCGCGAGGTCCCTCCTCCGCTAGAGTTCGCTCATCTCCGAGGGAGGTCGTGCGTTCCGATGCCCAAGTGCCCCGAATGCGATGGCAACGTGTCCGTCGGCGGCGACGCCGTGAAGGGCGAGATCGTGTCATGCCCCGACTGCGGCGCGGAGCTCGAGGTCACCGGCACGGCGCCGGTCGCGCTCGCGCTCGCTCCGGAGGCCGAAGAAGACTGGGGTGAGTAGCGCTCCCACCGTCGGGGTGCTCCTGTCGCGCGTGCGCGTCGAGGAGAAGCTCCTGCTCGAGACGCTGGAGCGGCGGGGAGTGACGACGAAGGTCATCGACGACCGCGCGCTCGTGCTCGCGTGCGAGCGGAAGCCCGACCTCGGCGTCGACGTCATCCTCGAGCGCTGCATCCAGCACAGTCGCGCGCTCTACGCCCTCTCGGTCCTCGAGACGTGGGGCGTGCCCACGGTGAACACGTTCGAGGTCGCCGACATCTGCGGCAACAAGCTCCTCACCACGATGCGCCTCATTCGCGATGGCGTGCCCTCGCCGCGCACGCGGCTCGCGTTCACGCCCGAATCGGCCCTGGCCGCGGTCGAGGAGCTCGGGTACCCGGCCGTGCTCAAGCCGCTCGTCGGATCGTGGGGGCGGCTCATCTCGAAGGTGAACGACCGCGACGCCGCGGAGTCGGTCCTCGAGCACAAGGACGTGCTGGGGACGTACATGCACTCCATCTACTACGTGCAGGAGTACGTGCCCAAGCCGGCTCGGGACATCCGCGCGTTCGTGGTCGGCGACGAGACGATCGCGGCGATCTACCGCTACTCGGATCACTGGATCACGAACACCGCGCGCGGCGGCCGTGCGGTGAACTGCCCCGTGACGCCCGAGCTGAACGACCTGTGCGTGCGCGCGGGGCGCGCCGTCGGCGGCGGCGTCGTCGCGGTCGACGTCCTCGAGGCGCCGGAGGGCCTCGTCGTCAACGAGGTCAACTACACGATGGAGTTCCGGAACTCGATCGACACGACGGGCGTCGACATCCCCGGCCGCCTCGTCGACTACGCGCTCGGCGTGGCCCGGGACCGGGCCGATCCGGCACGGTGAAGGTCGGGATCATCGGTGCGGGCGGGTACGCCGGCGGCGAGCTCCTGCGCCTCCTCATCGGGCACCCCGAGGTCGTCGACATCGTCCCGGGCAGCGAGTCGCTCGCGGGCAAGCCGGTCCATGTGGCGCACCCGAACCTGCGCAAGCACGCCGAGCTCGCGTTCGTGCCGTACGACGACGTGCGCGACTGCGACGTGCTCTTCCTCTCGCTGCCGAACGGCGCGCACCGGCTGACCGAGTTCCGCGATCGCGGCCGGGTGGTCATCGACCTCTCCTCCGACCAGCGGCTTCGCGACGCCGATGCGTACCGCGCCTGGTACGGCGCCCCGCACCCGCATCCCGAGCTGCTCGGCGAGGCGGTGTACGGCATCCCCGAGCTCCATCGCGACGACATCCGGAGCGGATCGCTCATCACCGGCGCGGGCTGCAACGCGACAGCCACGATCCTCGCGCTCCTGCCCCTCGCCCGGGCCGGCGTGATCGATCGGTCGCGGCCCGTCGTGGTCGAATGCAAGGTCGGCTCGAGCGAGGGCGGCCGTGAGGCGAGCGACGACTCGCACCATCCTGAACGATCGGGCGTCGTGCGCTCGTTCCGCCCGGTCGGCCACCGCCACACCGCCGAGGTCGAGCAGGAGCTCGACGGCCTGCGGGTCCAGCTCTCCGTCACCTCGGTCGAGCTCATCCGCGGCGTGCTCGCCACCGCGCACGTGCCGATCCGCGAGCCGCTCGACGACCGCGCGTGCTGGCGCGCGTACCGCGAGACGTACAGCGAGGAGCCGTTCGTGCGCATCGTGAAGGAGCGGAGCGGCATCTTCCGCTACCCGGAGCCGCGGCTCCTGGCCGGATCGAATTTCGCCGACGTCGGCTTCGCCGCCGATCCGCGCGGCGATCGCGTGGTCGCCCTCTGCGCGATCGACAATCTGGTGAAGGGCGCCGCCGGGAACGGCGTGCAGGCGATGAACGTCACCTGCGGGTTCCCCGAGACCGCGGGGCTCGAGTTCCCGGGCCTCCATCCATGACGCTCCGCGCGGTGATCAAGGCCGGCGGCTCGGTCGGGGTGGATCGCGACAGCGTCGCCGACCTCGTCGCCGAGGTCGCGCGCTCGGACGAGATCGTCCTCGTCCACGGCGCGTCGGCCGAGACCGACCGCCTCCAGGCCGCGCTCGGCCATCCGGTGGAGACGGTGATGTCGCCATCCGGCCATCAGAGTCGCCGGACCGACCGGCGGACGCTCGAGATCTTCGCGATGGCCGCCCTCGGAGTCGAGAACTTCCTGTACGTGGAGAAGCTCCAGGCGCGGGGGATCGATGCGGTCGGGCTCTCGGGTCTGTCCGGCCGGCTCCTCATCGCGAAGCGGAAGATCGTCCGCTCGCGCGCCGAGGGGCGCACGGTCCTGCTGCGCGACGACTTCACCGGCACCGTCGAAGCCGTCAACGTCCCGCTCCTCCGCCAGTTCCTCGCGCCGGGCCGCGTGCCGGTCGTCGCTCCGCTCGCCCTCTCGACCGAGGCCGAGGCCCTGAACGTCGACGGCGATCGGGTCGCGGCGCGGATCGCGGTCGCCCTCGAGGCCGACGCGCTCATCATCCTGACGAACGTCCCGGGCCTGCTCCGCGACCTCGACGACCCCGACTCGCTCGTCACCGATACGACGCTCGAGGAGGCCGAGTCGCTCGCCCTGGGGCGGATGAAGAAGAAGGTCCTCGCCGCGCGCGAGGCGCTCGAGGGCGGGGTCGAGGAGGTCGTGATCCGTGGCGCGACCGGCGAGCCGTACGTCCGCACCGTGATCCACCCGTGACCGGCACGATCGCCATCGAGGCGGCGCACACCTCGGGGCTCTACCAGAAGCGCGACCTCGCGATCGTCCGCGGCCTCGGCGCGGTGCTGTGGGACGCGGCGGGGCGCGAGTACATCGACTGCGTCGGCGGGCAGGGCAGCGCGAATCTGGGGCACGGCAACGCCGCGGTCGCCGATGCCCTCGCCCGGCAGGCGCGGCTGCTCGCCTCCTGCACCGAGCTCTTCTACAACGACCGCCGGGCCGAGCTCTACGAGCGGCTGGCGCGGATCCTCCCGCCCGAGCTCGATCGCGTCTTCCTCTGCAACAGCGGCACCGAGGCGGTCGAGGGCGCGCTCAAGCTCGCGCGGCTCGCGACGAAGCGCATCGGCATCGTCGCCACGATGCGGGGCTTCCACGGGAAGACGATGGGCGCGCTCTCGGCGACCTGGGGACCCGAGTACCGCGAGCTCTTCGGCCCGCTCGTGCCGGGATTCACGCACATCCCGTTCGACCGCACGGACGCCCTCGACGGCGCGATCACCGGCGAGACGGCCGCATTCATCGTCGAGCTCGTCCAGGGTGAAGGTGGGGTCCGGCCCGCGGCGCCGGCGTTCATCGCGGCCGCCGCGCGGCTGTGCCGCGAGCGCGGTGCGCTCCTCATCGTGGACGAGGTGCAGACCGGATTCGGGCGCACCGGGACGATGTTCGCGATCGAGCAATACGGCGTCGTGCCGGATCTCCTCTGCCTCGCGAAGTCGATCGCCGGCGGCGTACCGATGGGGGCGATCGCGTTCACCCGCGCGCTCGGCGAGCTGCCCAAGCGATCGCACTCGACGACATTCGGCGGGAATCCGCTCGCCTGCGCGGCCGCGGTCGCGGCGATCGATGAGCATCTTCGGCTCGAGCTCGCCCGCAACGCGGCGGCGCGCGGCCGTCAGCTCCACGATGGTCTGGCGGCGATCGGCTCGCCGAAGGTCCGCGAGGTGCGCGGCCTCGGGCTCATGCAGGGGATCGAGCTCAAGGAGAACGCGGGGCCGACGCTGAAACGCCTCCAGGATCGCGGCGTGCTCGCGCTCGGCGCCGGGCCGACCGTCGTGCGTTACCTCCCGCCGCTCGTCATCACCGCCGAGCAGATCGACGCCGTCATCGCGGCGACCCGAGCGGCGCTGGCCGGATGAGAACCACCAGCCCTGAGCCCGTGGCGAGGCCGAAGGCCGAGCTGCTTGACCAGCGGCCATGAGCCCGTGGCGAGGCCGAAGGCCGAGCTGCTTGACCAGGACGTGGCGCTGCTCGGCGGGCTGGTGGCGATCCCGAGCGTTTCGCGCGGCGAACGCGACGCCGTCGAGTGGCTCGTCGAACGCATGCGGGAGCGCGGCTTCCGCGCGTCGATCGATGACGCGGGAAACGCCGTCGGCGAGATCGGGAGCGGCCCGACGCACGTCGTGCTCCTCGGGCACATCGATACCGTTCCCGGCGAGATCCCGGTCCGCATCGAAGACGGGGAGCTGGTCGGTCGCGGCGCGGTCGACGCGAAGGGCCCGCTCGCGGCGTTCGTGGCGGCGGCGTCGGAGCCGGTGGACGGCCTGCGCGTCACCGTGGTCGGCGCCGTCGAAGAGGAGTCGCCGACGAGCAAGGGCGCGCGCCACCGCGCGACGCGACCGGCGCCCGATTGGTGCGTCGTGGGCGAGCCATCGGGCTGGGACGGCGTGACCGTCGGGTACAAGGGCCGGCTCGTGCTCCGCGTCGCGCTCGAGCGCGAGGCGCGGCACGGAGCGGCACCTGGCCCGACGTGCGCGGAGGAGGCGTTCGCGCTCTGGGCGCGTATCGCGCGCAACGCGACCGATCGGGCCGGGGACGCGCGCGGCCCCGCACGGCTCGACTGCCGCCTGGAAGGGATGCACGCCGCGGCGTCCGATGGGCTCGTCGAGCGGGCCGAGCTGCGGATCGGCTATCGCCTGCCGCTTGGCACGGCCCCCGATGCCGTCGAGGACGCGGTCCGGGCGCTCGGCGCGACGCACGATGGCGAGGCCGAGGTCGCCGTCGAACGCATCGCGGCGGAGGAGCCGGTACGCACCGGGCGGACGACGCCACTGGCGCGCGCGTTCGCGCGCGCCATCACGGAGGTCGGCGGGCGCCCCGCATTCAAGGAGAAGAGCGGGACGAGCGACATGAACATCCTCCAGCCGGCGTGGCGCTGCCCGATGGTCGCGTACGGCCCCGGCGACGCGCGGTACGACCACACGCCGATGGAGCGCCTCTCGCTCGCGGACTACGCCCGGGCCATCGTTGTTCTCAAATCGGTACTTCGGCGGGCGCGCGGGCCGCTAGCATGACCCGGCCGCGGCGCACCTGAGCGCCGCGTCGGGGGTGGGAAGGCCGCGCGATGAGGATCCGGTTCTGGGGTACGCGCGGGTCCATCCCTACGCCGGGGCAGCGCACAGTGCGCTATGGGGGCAACACGGCCTGCGTTGAGGTGCGTGACGACTCGGGGCACCTCCTCATCCTCGACGCGGGTACCGGCCTGCGGGAGCTCGGCCTCTCGCTGAACGGCGACGGGCCGCACACCGTCGATCTGCTGATCTCGCATCTGCACTGGGACCACATCCAGGGGATCCCGTTCTTCCAGCCGGCGTACGACCCGCATACGACGCTTCGCCTCTACGGGCCCGAGCAGCAGCGCCCGCTGCGTGAGCTCCTCGGCCTCGGGATGGATGATCCATTCTTTCCGGTCGATCTCGACGCGATCCCCGCGCAGCTCGAGATCCACGAGGTGCCGAACGGGACCGCGCGGTCGATCGGCCCGTATGCGGTCCGGGCGACGAAGCTGCATCACCCGGCGCCGGCGCTCGCCTACCGGATCGAGGCGGATGGGCGATCGATCGTGTACGCGACCGACACGGAGGATGCGTTCACCGGCCTACCGAACCCCGTCGTCGCGCTCGCCGACGGGGCCGACACGTTGATCCACGACGGCCAGTTCCTCGATGGCGACTACAAGCCGGGCTGGGGTCACTCGACGGTCTCGAGCGCGCTCGACGTGGCACTCCGGTCCAGAGTGAAACGGTTGGTGCTCTACCACCACGACCCGGAGCGCAGCGACGACGCGCTCGACCGGATCGGCGCGGAGACCCAGCGGGCCGCTGACGAGCAGGGCGGTGGACTCGAAGTCGTCGTCGCGCGCGAAGGGCTCGAGCTCGCGATCTAGCCGCGCGCGCTCGCGCTTGGCTGCACGGTGGCGTCGATCCGCGCGACGAGCTGATCGAGGTCGAGTGGCTTCGGCAGGAAGGCCCGCGCGCCGATGTCCCGGGCGACCTGCGCGCCGTCGCGCTTGGCGCTGACGACGACGATCGGTGCCTGGGTCGTCTCGCGGTGCGCGTGGTATTCGCGGGCGAACTCCTCGCCGCTCAATTCGGGCAGCATGAGATCGAGCACGATCGCGCCGGGCTCGATCGCGAGCGCCGTCCGAAGGGCGTGCTTCCCGTCGAGCGCGGCCACCGGGATGTAGCCGGCGTCGGAGAGCGCCGTCACGAGCATCTTCCGGGTGTCCTCGTCGTCCTCGACGACGAGGACGCGCCGGCTGGCATTCTCGGTGGGCCGGCGACCCGCGCCGGCCTTACCTGCTCTGACCATTCCTTGCGCCTCCTCGGTCCGTCGTTCGGCTGCAAGGTCGGTGCCCACAACACGACGTCGGGTGGGCGATCTCGTGTCGAGGAGTGGGCTATTCGGAGCACCTATGGCTGCCAAGCACGCGCTGCGCGAGTCAACTTCGGCGTCGGAGCGGGCGCTCTCCGTGCAAGGAGCCGGTCAGTCGCATGCCGGCTGGAGGCCGCTTGGTCGCGCCGGCGCGCCATGGCCATCTGCGGCCGCGGGCGAGGGACCACCGTTCAAGCTGCGGAAGACGCACCGACTCAGGTCGTCGAGCGCGAATGGCTTCGCCAGTCGATCGACCGCACCGAGCTCCCGCGCGGCCGCCGCGATGTCGGCCACCGCGCTCATCACGACGATCGTGGCGGCGGGCCCGGCGACGCGGCGGAACTCGCGTGCGAACGCCCAACCGTCCATCACGGGCATGCGCAGATCGAGGAGGATCAAGGACGGGCGATGGGTGCCGACCATCTCGAGGGCCGCGGCGCCGTTGGATACCGTCGCGACCGCGTAGCCCTCGTCGCGAAGCCACTCGCGCACGATCTCGCAGAGGTCGTCATCGTCGTCGACGACGAGGATGCGGGGACGGGACCCGGCATCGGTGACGGCGGGCGATCCGTCGCGGCTCAGGGCATTGCTCTTCGCCGTGTTACGAGGCCGCTTCCGGCGCTCGGGGCGGGAACCGCAGCAGCTCGTGGAGCGGCCGGCCGTCGACGCGCGACCACTCGTGGTCGGCCGCGTCGGCGGTGTGGGTACAGAACGCCCAGAGGCCCTCATGGATCGTGATCGTCGGCTCACCGTTCCCCGACCCGGTGTGGTCGGCCGAGACGCAGACGTACTGAATGAGCCGGGTGGCGTCGGTCACGGCGGCGCCAGCCGATAGCCCTGCTGGCGGATCGTCGCGATGTACCGCGGCGCGCGCCACGAATCGCCGAGCTTCGAGCGGAGCGAACGCACGTGGCGGTCGACGATGTTGCTCGGCGGCGCGCCGGTCGCCCCCCACACCGCTTTGCGGATCGTCTCGCGCGAGACCGCGCTGCCCACGTGCGAGGCGAGGACGAAGAGGATGGCCTGTTCGGTGCTCGTGAGGGGCGGCTCCTGATCACCGCAGCGGATGCGGCTCTCCATGACATCGATCTCGAGGTCGCCCACCTTGACGCTGGGCACGTACTTCATGCGGTCGCCGTACGCCCGGCGGAGCAGCGCTCGCACCCGCGCGACGAGCTCGGCGTTGAGGATCGGCAGCGTGATCACGTCGTCGGCGCCGTTCGCGAAGGCGCTGAGCCGAGCCTGGGCCTCGGGGCTACGGCCGATCGCGATGACCGGCACCCGGGCGCCGTCGAGCGCGTAGCCGCGGATCGTTTCAATGGAGCGCGCCGCCCCGAGGTCGACGAGCGCGAGATGCGGGGGCGGAGCACCGTTACGCCGATGCGGCCCGTGCTCCGCGGTGATCGCCGCATGCAGCTCGACGAGCGACGCCTCGATGATCCGGGCCAGCGCGGGATCCTGGGTGTGAACGAGCACCCGAGGCGGTCCGAGCAGGCGTGTCCAGTTGATGACCGTTGCGAATGCCTCCCCTTGCCCCGATGACTACACTTCATCCCACCGCCCGGCAGCGTTGGCAATCTCTACGAACGCACATAGACGAAAGTAGGGGTCGATGCACCTCACGCCGCGCGAGCAGGAGACCCTCCAACGCGTTTGCCTGGGTCAGTCGAACAAGGCGATCGCGACGGACCTCCGCATCAGCGAACAGGCCGTGAAGGCGCATGTTTCCCGGCTCCTGGCGAAGTTCTCCGTCCATAACCGAGCGGGTCTCGTCGCCGCCGCGACCGCGCACCGCGGCAGGCCACACGTCGCCGACGCGGATCTGGGCGCCGCGCTGATGCGCGGGCGCCGGCTGTTCGACGAGCAGCAACGTCTCGTCCAGCGCGCATACGGCCAGCTCCACGAGCTCAATCGCATCCAACGCGCGATGGCCGGCCAGGCCCGGCGCGCCGGCTAGCGCCGAGGTCGCCGCCTAGGCCGATCGGCCCAGCACGCCGTCGATGAGCTCGCGGACCGCCGCCGCCTGACCCTCGGCGAGCGAGGCGTCGCGGTCGAAACGCTCCGCTGAATGCTCGCGGCCCTGCTCGGTCGCGCGCTCCTGGAGCCGTCGCGCGAGATGCGCCCGCTCGGCGAGCGCGCGCTCCGCCGCCCAGAGCGCTGATTCCACGCGTTCGCCCTGGCTGACCCCGAGCGCGTCCTCCGTGTACGAGTGCCCCACGCGGCAGCGGAAGCGGTCGCCCTCCTCGCGCCAGAGTGCCCCGCCACATTCGGGGCAGGTGAACGGCGATGGATCGCCGTCGCGCTCGACCGCTCGCACGATCGACGTGTCGGCCACCGGATCGCCTTCGAGCGCGACATCGCGATCGGGGACGACCTCGGCGTTCCCGCCGCCCGCGGCACGGGCGATCGTCTCCGCGATCCGCTGGACCGGCAGGCTTTGCGCATCGTCGACGAGCCGGAGCGCCGCGCGCGGCATTCCGTCGAACGCCGCTTCGCTCGGGTCCTGGACGAGCGCGAGGCCGCCGGCGTCCCGGATGGCGACCAATCCCCAGGCCCCGTCGTCGAGCGTTCCCGACAGCACGACGCCGACGACGCGCTCACCGTATGCGGTCGCCGCGCTACGGAACAGCGGGTCCACCGCCGGACGGCTGCGGTTCTCGCGCGGGCCCGCCGAGAGGCGGATCGAGCCGGGCTCGATGAGCAGATGCCGGTCGGGCGGCGCGACGTAGATCCGACCCGCCCGAATTCGTTCGCGGTCGGCGGCCTGGAACGCCGGCAGCGGCCCCGACCGGCGCAGGATCGCCGCGAGCACGCTCGGCGTGCCCGGGGACACGTGCATCGTGACGAACAGCGCCGCCCGGAGCTCGCCAGGGAGGTGGGCCACGAGCTGCCGGAGCGCATCGATGCCACCGGCCGACGCCCCGATGACGACGATGTCCCGCGGGGTCATGGCCGGAACGGTCGCACGAGGGATGCCACGCGTAGCATGGCGACACCCGTGGCCGAGCCCCTTTCGCACCTCATCGTCATCTCATGCTCCCACGCGGATGGCAGCCTCGGCCCGATCCTCGCCTCGCTCCATCCGCTGCGAGACCGCGCCGCCATCGCGGTCGCCCTCGACGGGGCCGCCGCCGGCGCCGAGGCCGAGGTCGCGCGGCGACACGATGCCTGGCTCGCGACCGAGCCTCGCGACCTCGTGCCCGGGCTGCTCGTCGTCCCGCCGGAAGGGGCTCGCATCGTCGACGACCGGATCGTCCCCGGAGTCTCGCCCGGCTCGGCGCTCGAAGAGCTCCTCCGCACCGCCGCTGGATCGTTCGAGGAGCGCCTGATCCTCGTGCTGCTCGCCGGTCCGACCGCGGGGGCCGTGGCCGCCGCGGCCCTCGTGAACGGATCGGGCGGCACGGTCATCGTCGAGAAGCCTCGCGCCGGAGCGCGCCGCATCCCGCGCTCCCTGCCTCCGACGGCCGTCGACGTCGTCGTCGAGCCGGATGCGCTGGCAGGCACGCTGATGCAGCTCATCGAGCGCGACGGTCGCGCCGTTCGCGCGGATCAGACGCGACTGCGCTCCCTGCTCGACCACATCAAGCAGCGCAGCGGCATCGACTTCTCCGGCTACAAGCCGGCGACGATCCTCCGTCGTCTCGACCGGCGCGCGGCCGCCGTCGGCGCGCGTGATCTCGCCGAGTACATCCGCCATCTCGAGGCGCATCCCGACGAGTACCAGCGGCTCGTGTCGAGCTTCCTCATCAAGGTGACGGAGTTCTTCCGCGATCCGGCGCTGTACGCGTACCTCCGCGACCGCGTCGTTCCCGATCTCGTGCGCACGGCACGGGAGCACGACAACACCCTGCGCCTCTGGTCCGCCGGATGCGCGACCGGCGAGGAGCCATATTCGCTCGCCCTCCTCGTCGCCGAGGCGCTCGGCGACGACCGCGATGCGTTCAACGTTCGCATCTTCGCGACCGACATCGACAACGCGGCGATCGGCTTCGCTCGCAAAGCCGTCTACCCGGAGACCGCCGTGCGTGGGCTCCCGCCGGAGCTGCTGGACAGGTACTTCATTCACGCGGACGGGGAGTACGAGGTGGCCAAGACGATCCGATCGCTCTGCGTCTTCGGCCAGCACGACCTCGGCGAGCGCGCGCCGTTCCCGCGTGTCGATCTCATCATGTGTCGCAACGTCCTGATCTACTTCACCAACGATCTGCAGGCTCGGACGCTCCGGCTGTTCGCCTTCTCCCTGCGCGACCAGGGCTACCTCGTCCTGGGCTCGTCCGAGACGACGAACCCGCTGTCCGAGCACTTCGCGGTCGAGCAGTCCCGGCTGAAGGTCTTCCGCCGCCAGGGCGAGCGCATCCTCATCCCGCCGGGCCGCGCGCGGGTCGAGGGCATCCGGCGGATCGCGCCACACCTCGGTGACGCGGACGCGCTCGTGCCGGCGCCACGACCGCGAGCGCGCGCGCAGGACGATCGCGCGGACCGGCTGATCGTCGGCCTGCCGATCGGCGTGGTGATCGTCGATCGGGAATACGACGTCGTCCAGATGAACTCGCAGGCCCGCCGGCTCCTGGAGCTGCACGGCGGGCCGGCCACCGGAGACTTCGTCCACCTCGCCACGACGCTGCCGCCGGCGCAGCTCCGTGCGGTCATCGACGCCGCGCTGCGCGGCGAGACCGCGAAGGCGGTCTTCGAGGTATCCGGCTCGGGCGCCGAGCCGCGATCCGTCGAGGTCACCGGCCATCCGGGCTACGTCGAGCGGGCCGAGGTCGGTGCGACGGCGCTCCTGATCATCACCGACGTGACCGCCGCCGAGCTGGTCCGCCGGCAGGACGTGACCGATCGCGCCCGCACGGCGAGCGACATCCAGGCCTTGGGCCAACGGATGAGCCAGCTGCTCGACACGAATCGCCAGCTCGTGCAGGCGAACGAGGACCTGGCGCACGTGAACGTCGAGCTCCGGTCGGCGAACGATGAGCTCCTGGTGGCCAACGAGGAGGTGCAGGCCGCGACCGAGGAGGTCGAGACGTTGAATGAGGAGCTCCAGGCGGCGAACGAGGAGCTCGAGACGCTGAACGAGGAGCTTCAAGCGACGATCGAGGAGCTCAACACCACGAACGAGGATCTGCAGTCGCGCAGCGCCGAGCTCGAGCAGGTCGCCCGCGCGCTGAACGACGACGACGGCTCCGAGCGCCAGGATCTGCTGGGCCGACTCGCCTCGGTCGAGCCGATGATCGTCGTCGGCCCGAGCGGCGAGCGGCTGCTGTCGAACGCGGCCTACGACGCCCTCGGAGCGCCCGCCAGGTTCGAGGATCAACACGGGCGAGCGCTCGGAACGAGCGGTCCGCTGGAGCGAGCGCGGCAGCTGAAGCCGTTCAAGATGACGGTCCGTGTCGCGGGCGACGGCCGGCGCAGCTTCACGGCCTCGGGCGAGCCGATCCACCGCAACGGAACCCCGGTCGCGAGCCTCGTGATCCTCCACGAGCTGCGAGCGCCCGCATAGCCCGCGGCCCGTACGATGACCGTGCGCCCGAGTGGCGGAACGGCCAGACGCGCCGGCTTTAGGAGCCGGTGAGGGTCACTCCTCGTGTGGGTTCGAATCCCACCTCGGGCACCAGCGGCCGGAGCAACGCCGTCGAGGAGCAAGCATGACCGTTCCCGCGCGGTTGAGCATCGTGACGCTCGGCGTGGCCGACCTCGAGCGGTCGATCGCCTTCTATCGCGCGCTCGGCTGGGAACGATGCGCGTCCTCGCTCGACGGGGTGATCTCGTGGTTCCGGACGGCGGATACGTACCTCGGGCTGTTCCCGTACGACGAGCTGGCCGCCGACGCGCGGATCGCGTCCCCGGGTCGTCCGGCGTTCGGCGGCATCACGCTCGCCATCAACGTCGAACGCGTCGAGGACGTCGCCGCCGCGCTCGACGCGGCGGTCGCGGCCGGAGGCACGCTCTTGAAGCCCCCGACGGAGCTTCCGTTCGGCGTATCCGGCTACTTCGCCGACCCCGACGGGTATCCGTGGGAGATCGCGTTCAATCCGTCGTTCCCGATCGGCCCCGAGGGCCGGATCACGATCCCCTGACGGGACTCGACGTCAGGGCATCGGCCTTCGCACCGAGCGCCGCGTCCAACTCGGCGACGACCGCCGCGCTCGACCGCCGCTCGTGCAGCCCGCGCAGGTAGCCGATCCGCCGGGCGATCCCCCGCGCGTCGCCGCCGGCCTCGCCCAGCGCCACGATCGTCTTCGCGCATTGGATCGTGTGCTCGGCGATGTGCGAGGCGAAGCGGTGCAGACGATGACGGACGTCGGTCTCGTATCCACTCCAGATCGTCGGGCGCTCGAGGGCGTTCGGCGCGAGGACCGAGAGCGCCGCATCGGTCTCGGCACGGTACCGGGCGAAGCGGGCCAGGACCTCGAGCGTGTCGCCCGCCGGATCGGCCCGATCGGGCTTCGGCCGCCGAACGTCAGGCAGCGCGAGCGGCTCGTCGGGACCCCGTCCGCTCGCGTAGAGCGCGCTCGCCCGGTACGAGCGCTCGACCCCGATCGTGTGCGCGAGCGTCTCACGCAGTGACCATTCGCCGGATGCCGGTGCGCGGTCGAGGAGCGCGTCGTCGAGGCCGGCGAGCAGGCCGCGGAGCTCGCCGAACGCGGCCTGGGCGAGCGCGAGGATCGCCGCCGCCTCGCTCGAATGCGACGGCGCGCCGACCGCGGCCCGTTGCTCCTGCTCGAGCGCGTGATAGAGCGCGTAGCGCGCGTCGGCGGGCCTGCCGGCGAAGGTCCATTCGCGCGACAGCGCCTCGTCCGTGAGCAGGGCAAGTCGAGCCAGCGCGGCATCGAAGGCTAGCTGCGTACGCGTGCCTCGACGCCCGACAGGCGCTCGATGACCTTGATGAGGGCGAGATTCCCCTCGCGCCCGCCGCCATCCTGTTGGAGCGCGTTGTACAGCGCGTGCGCGAGCGACGTGCCGGGGAGCGAGAGGTGTGTCGCGAACGCGGCCTCGAGGACATTCCGCAGGTCCTTCTGCTGATGGTCGACCATGAAGCCGGGCCGGAAGTCGCCGGCGAGCATCTTCGGCGCGTAGTTCTGCATCGCCCACGAGCTCCCCGCGCCGCCCGCGATGACCGCCCGCGTCCGTTCGAGGTCGATGCCCTGCGCCGCCGCGAACACGAGCGCCTCCGAGACGCCGAGGTTGTTGATCGCCACCGCGATCTGATTCGCGAGCTTGCAGGCCTGACCAGCGCCGTGATCGCCGATGTGGACGATCGTCTTGCCGAGGGCTTCGAACAGCGGCATCGCCCGAGCGACGTCGGCTTCGTCGCCGCCGACCATGATCGAGAGCCGCGCCTCGATCGCCCCGATCTCGCCCCCGGAGACCGGCGCGTCGAGCGTCCGGAAGCCCTTCTCCGCCGCGCGTCGCGCGAACTCGCGCGTCGCGACGGGCGAGATGCTGCTCATATCGACCGCGAGCAGACCGTCGTGCGCGCCGTCCGCGATGCCCGAGGGACCGAACGTCACGGCCTCCACGTCCGCGGAGGCGGTGACCATCGTCACGACGATGTCCGATCGCTCGGCGACCTCGCGCGGCGTCGCGACGACCGTCGCGCCGTCGCGCGCGAGGGGCTCGGCCCTGGACCGGGTGCGATTCGTGACGGTGAGGGGAAAGCCCGCGCGGAGCGCGTTGCGGGCCATCGGCAGGCCCATGATCCCGAGACCGACGAGCCCGATGCGCTCCTTTTCAACCCTGCTCGCTTCGCCGGCTGCGCCTGCTCCGCGATCGGGGGCCCTGCGGCGCGCTCGGGCGGAGCCCGCGCTCGCCTGATCCCTAGTTCGATCGATCGCCACGGGTTTCGTCGGCCTCCACGTAGACCGTGCGGACGCCCTCGTCGCTCGCGACCAGGTACGTGAGCGCGTCGGACTCGTCGACGTTGACCGAGGCCACGAGCAGATCGTCGGTCACATGGACGAAACCGCTCGCGCGCTGGAGCTCGTTGGCGATCGCCTCCGAGAGGGACGCCTCCTCGAAGCTGGCCTTCACGAGCTCGCGGGCCCGCTTCACGAGCCGGAAGAATTCCTCTGGCGCGACCCGCTCCTCATGCCCCAGGAGCACCGCGGTGCCGACGTCTTCGTCGCCTTCGTGGATCTCGTAGAAGTACATGGGCGGTCGAGAGCATAGACTGATGATCTCCATGACCGACACGCCGCCTACCGACACGGCCGGTCGCTCGTTCCGGCACTCCGTCGAGCGGAAGCCCGGATCGATCGCG
>DASWCU010000006.1:0-13751 GCA_036389935.1 Candidatus Limnocylindria bacterium | reverse complement strand
GGGCCGCGTCGAGCAGGCCGGCACGCCGTGGGACATCTACTACCGGCCGCGGACCGCGTTCCTGGCGGACTTCGTCGGCGCGGTGAACCTCGTGCCGGCGGCGGTGCGCGAGGTGCGCGATGGCATGGCCGCGGTCTCGGTGGGCGATCGCACGGCCCAGGTGCGCGTGCCCGACGGTCTCTCGCTCAGCGCGCCGGGGGAGGTCCGGCTCTGCATCCGGCCGGAGAGCCTCGCGCTCCGCGCCGCCGGCCCGGGCGCCGAGGGCGAGCTCCTCGTCGCCGGCACCGTGGCGCGGCGCGCGTTCCTCGGCGACCTGATGCGCTACTGGGTTGTGGTCGATGGCCGCGAGTGGATCGTCGACCAGCCGGACCCGGGCGCGGCGACGCTGCTCGACGGTGCGGTGAGCGTCGCGGTCAGGCCAGAGCGGATCCACCTCATCGCCGCCTGACCACGTCCGAGCAGCACTTCGGGCTGACCGGCGCCGCCGCCTACACCTCGGTGGTCATGCCGTCGGTGGCGTATTCGAGCTCGACCTCGTCGAGGTGGGCGATCATCTCCGCACCCAGGTGGGTGAGGATGATGCGGTCGCACTCGAGCTCGGCGCGGTGCGTGAGCAGCTCGCGGTAGCTCACGTGGGCGACGTCCGACTCCGCGAAGTGCGTCGATTCGCAGATGAACAGGTCGGCACCCTTCGCCAGCGCGACGAGGTCGTCGCTCCAGGTCGCGTCGCCGGAATAGGCGATGAGCCGCCCGCCGATCCGCACGCGGAAGCCGTGCGGATCGCTCTCCGGGATGTGGCGCACCGGCAGCGCGGTCACCTCGGCGCCGCCGAGCACCGTCGACTCGGCCCCGAGCGTCACGTACCGGACCTCGAACCCCACCGGGATCGTGCCGAAGAAATCGGGATAGAGGGCGCGCTCGGCGTGGTCCGTCCGCTCCTCGAGCTCGCGCGGCCCGCCCACGACGAGGGGGTGACCGCGTTTCGCGAAGTGCTGCTCCATGACGAGGTACGGGATGCCGCCGAAGTGGTCGCCATGGAGATGCGAGATGGCGATCGCGTCGATCGCCGCCGGATCGATCGCGCGCTTGATCGCCGGGAGCGACGAGCCGCCGCAATCGAGCAGGAGCGACGCGCCGGGCGCCGTCAGGTGGATGCAGGCGTGCGAGCGGCCACCGTCGGCGAACGCGTTCCCCGTCCCGAGAAAGCGGACCCCGACGCTCACCGCGGCGCCGATCCGACGCCGGCCGTCACGAGATCTCGCTCAACCTGACGGGCCGGCCCTCGTGGCTCGACCGCGCGGCGGCCTCGGCGATGCGCAGGGCCTCGAGCGCGGCGCTCCCGTCGCAGGGGTTGTCGGCCCCGCCGGTGGCGAAGAGAAGGAAGTGCGCGAGCTCGTCGCGGTACGCCGCGCCGAAGCGGACGAAGAACGATGGATATGCCGGTCCGGCGAATGGGGGCATGTCCGCCTCGACCGAGTGGATCGGCGCGCGCGGGTCGAGCCCGATCGCGATGCTGTCCTTCGAGCCATAGATCTCGACCCGGATGTCGTACCCGGCGGGGTTGTGCCGCGCGCCGCTCACCAGCCCGACGCTCCCGTCGGCCAGGCGCAGGATCACCGCCGACGTCGCCACGTCGTCGAACGCCGCGTACTGGGGGAAGTTGCGGCGGGATCCGGTGGCGTACACGTCCTCGACCTCGGAGCCGAACAGCCAGCGCGTGATGTCGAAATCGTGGATGAGCTGGTCCCGGAACTGGCCGCCGGACGTCTCGACGTACGCGTCGAGCGGCGGCAGCGCGTCTCGGCTCACCATGTAGAAGCTGTAGACGTCGCCGACGTCGCCCCGCACGATGCGCTCCCGCGCGGCCCGGTATCCGGCGTCGAAGCGCCGCTGGAAGCCGATCTGGAGGCGCCCGTTCACCCGCGCGCAGCGGTCCACGATCGCGCGCGTGTCCTCGAGCGAGAGCGCGATCGGCTTCTCGCAGAACGTGGCGATCCCGAGGTCCAGGCAGCGGCGGATCAGCGTGGCGTGGGTCGGGGTGGGTGTGACGATCACCGCCGCGTCAGCTCCGTTCAGCGTGTCCTCGATCGAATCCGCGGCGCGCGCGCCGATGGGCCCGGCGACCTCCCGCGCCCGGGCCGCATCCGCGTCGTAGACGCGGAGCTCCGAGACGCCGTCCAGTCCGGCGAGCGTCGCCGCATGCGCGGCGCCGAGTCGCCCAACGCCGAGCAGCGCGATGCGCATTCCGCTCCTCCTTGCCGCGTGCGATTGTGAGGCACGATGGAGATCGACCGTCGCGCCGCGCGCGCGACGTGGGCTGCGCCTCGATGGCGCCCGCGTGAGCGTGGCTACGATGGGTGCGACGTGCTCGATCAGGACGGCCGAGCGCATGCCTGAGCTCGAGCTCATCACCCTCGGCCGCGTCGGCGTCGACCTCTACCCGGAGCAGATCGGCGTGCCGCTCAGCCGGGTACGCACGTTCGCGAAGTCCCTCGGTGGCAGCCCCACGAACGTCGCGGTCGCCGCGGCGCGGCTCGGCCATCGCTCGGCGGTCGTCACGAAGGTCGGCGCGGACGGCTTCGGCACGTACGTCCGCGAGGCGCTCACCGAATTCGGGGTGGACGATCGGTTCGTCGGCACCGATCCGGAGCTGCGGACGCCGATCGTGTTCTGCGAGATCCACCCGCCCGACGACTTCCCGCTCCTCTTCTACCGGCAGCCGAAGGCGCCGGACCTCAACATCGGGCTCGCGGACCTGCCGCTGGACGAGATCGCGCGCGTCCCGGTGCTCTGGACGAGCGGCACGGCGCTCTCCGACGAGCCGAGCCGGACGGCGACGCTGACCGCGCTCCGGGCGGCGCGCGGCCGCACGATCCACGACCTCGATCATCGGCCGTCGTTCTGGCCGTCGCCGGCCGTCGCGCGCGATGCCGCGCTCGAGGCCCTGCGCCACGCTCGGGTCGCCGTCGGCAACATCGACGAGGTGGAGATGGCGACCGGCTCGCGCGACGCGGACGCCGCCGCGGAGGCGCTGCTGCGCCTGGGACCGGAGCTCGCGATCGTGAAGCGCGGCCCGCGCGGCACCCTCGCGCGCACCGCGGACGAGCGCGTGGAGGTGCCGGCCGTCGAAGTCGAGGTCCTGTGCGGACTCGGGGCGGGCGACGCGTTCGGGGGCGCGCTCTGCCACGGTCTGCTGTCCGGCTGGCCGCTGTCGCGGACGCTCGCGTTCGCGAACGCGGCGGGCGCGATCGTCGCCAGCCGGCTCGCCTGCGCCGACGCGATGCCGACGGTCGCCGAGGTCGACGCGCTGCTCGCCGGCGCACGGGCATGACCCGCCTCACCATGGCCCAGGCGCTGGTCCGCTTCCTCGCGTCGCAATACGTCGAGCGTGACGGCGTCGAGCGGCGCTTCTTCGCGGGCTGCTTCGGGATCTTCGGCCACGGGAACGTCGCCGGGATCGGCGAGGCGCTGTTCGAGGAGCCCGGCGCGCTGACCTATCACCAGGCGCGCAACGAGCAGGGGATGGTGCACATCGCCTGCGGCTACGCGCGGATGCGCAACCGGCTCGCGACCTACGCGTGCACGAGCTCGATCGGTCCCGGCGCGACGAACATGGTCACCGGGGCCGCGCTCGCGACGATCGATCGGCTCCCGGTGCTCCTGCTGCCGGGCGACGTCTTCGCCTCGCGGCGTCCGGACCCGGTGCTGCAGCAGCTCGAAACGAGCGGGCGCGGCGACGTGTCGGTGAACGACACCTTCCAGGCCGTGTCGCGCTACTGGGACCGGATCACGCGGCCGGAGCAGGTCGTGCCGTCGGCCCTCGCGGCGATGCGTGTCCTCACCGACCAGGCCGAAACGGGCGCGGTCACGCTCGCGTTGCCGCAGGACGTGCAGGTCGAGGCGTTCGAGGTCCCAGCGGGCTTCCTCGACAAGCGCGTCTGGCGCATCGAGCGGCGCGCCCCCGATCCCGAATCGCTCGCGCGGACGCTCGAGCTGATCCGCGGCTCGCGCCGCCCGCTCATCGTCGCGGGCGGAGGCGTCATCTACTCGGAGGCGACCGATGCGCTGCGGCGCTTCGTGGAGCGCACGGGCATCCCGGTCGCGGAGACGCAGGCCGGTAAGGGCGCGCTGCCGTACGACCACCCGTCCGCGCTCGGCGCCATCGGCGCGACCGGTACGTTCGCCGCGAACCGCGTCGCGGGCGAGGCGGACCTCGTGATCGGGATCGGCACGCGGTGGAGCGACTTCACCACGGCGTCGAAGTCGCTCTTCGCCGATCCGCACGTGCGCTTCGTCAACCTGAATGTCACGGTGGGCGACGCGCACAAGCAGGCCGGCTGCCCGCTCGTCGCGGACGCGCGCGCGGGCCTCGAGGCGCTCGGCACCATCGACTGGCGCGTCGACGACGGCTATCGCGCCCGTGCTTCCGCGCTCGCGCGGGACTGGGACGCCGAGGTGACGCGCCTGTACGACCTCGGCCACGCCGGCCTTCCCGCGCAGAGCGAGGTGATCGGGGCGGTCAACGACGCGAGCGCGCCGACCGACGTCGTCGTGTGCGCGGCGGGGTCGATGCCCGGGGAGCTGCACAAGCTGTGGCGCACGCGCGATCCGAAGGGCTATCACGTCGAATACGGGTACTCGTGCATGGGCTACGAGATCGCCGGCGGGATCGGCGTGAAGCTCGCCGCCCGCGAGCGCGAGGTCTACGTGCTCGTGGGCGACGGCTCGTACCTGATGCTCCCTGGCGAGCTCGTCACCGCGGTCCAGGAACACGTGAAGCTCATCATCGTGCTCGTGGACAACCACGGCTTCTCGTCGATCGGCGGGCTCTCGCGCTCGCTCGGCACGAGCGGGTTCGGGACGCAGTACCGCGTCCGTGCGGGTGGTTCGATCGGACTCGATGGCGACGGCCCGTCCGGCCCGGTCCTGCCGATCGACTTCGTCGCGAACGCGGCGAGCCTCGGCGTCCGCGCGACGCGCGCGCGCTCGATCGCCGAGCTTCGCGCCGCGCTCGACGAAGCGAAGCAGGTCAGCGAGACGACGGTGATCGTGATCGAGGCCGATCGCTACGCCGCGGTGCCCTCGTACGAGGCTTGGTGGGACGTTCCGGTGTCGGAGGTCTCATCGGTCGAGGCCGTCCGCGCGGCGCGCGCGAGCTACGACACCGCGCGGACGCGCGCGCGCACCCACGTGAAGGGCCCCTGAGCCGGCTCCGGATCCAGAGCGGCGCGCCCGACGCGCGGCACCGCGCGCTGATCCTCACGCCCGAGCGCGCGGGCTGGCGCTACGTCGGCTTCGAGGTCGCGCGCATCGCGCCGGGGGCCACGGCGAGCTTCGATCAGGCGGGCCGGGAGATCTGCGTCGTGCTCATCGCGGGGCAATGCGAATTCGTGGCCGGCGACGAGCGCCTGTCCGCCGCCGCCGGCCGGACCTCACCGTTCGAGGGCCCGCCCCACGTGCTCTACGCGCCGCAGGGCGTGCCGGTCCGCGCCACCGCGCTCGCCGCGGGAGCGGAATGCGCGATCGGCTCCGCGCCCGCGGAACGCGGCGGCGCGGTGCAGCTGCTCGCTCCCGCCGACGCGAGGCTGGAGATCCGCGGGACCGGCGCGATGGAGCGGCGCATCCACCATCTCCTGATGGAGGATCGCGCCGCGGAGCGGCTCCTCGTGACCGAGGTCGTGACGCCGGCGGGGCACTGGTCGAGCTACCCGCCGCACAAGCACGACACCGACGATCCGCCGAACGAAACGGCGCTCGAGGAGACGTACTACTTCCGCCTGCGCGATCGCGACCGCGGCTTCGCGTTCCAGCGCGTGTACACGAAGGACGGCTCGCTCGACGAGAGCGTCGCCGCGCGGGACGGCGATCTCGTCCTCGTGCCCCGCGGATACCACACGGTATCGGCCCCGCCCGGATACGAGGTGTATTACCTGAACGTGATGGCCGGGCCGCGGCGGCAGTGGCTCATCACCTTCGATCCGGATCACGAGCGGCTGCGCGGATGACGCCGCGCGCCGGGATGGGCACGGGCGCCTCCGGCTCGCCGATCCGCGCGGTGCTGTTCGACTGGGGCGACACGCTCTTCTTCAGCCCGCGGGCCGCTGACGTCATCGTCGAGGCCGCGCGCGAGCATGGTGTCGCGCTGGATCCAGCCGCCGCGGCGCTGCTCTGGGACGAGCTCTGGGCCGCCGGCAAGACGCCGGAGGAGCATGCGAAGGGCCGGGATCTGTCCGCCGAAGCGCATCGCTCCGTGTGGACCGCGCTGTTCGCGCGCGCCGAGGAGGTCGTGCCCGGGCTCGCGCCGCTCCTCTACGAGCGCGTGATGCATCCGGCGGGCTGGCGGCCGTATCCGGACACCGGCCCGGTGCTGCGGGCGCTGAAGGAACGGCACGTCGCGACCGGCGTCGTCAGCAACATCGCGCTCGACATCCGGCCGCTGTTCGCGCGGCACGGGCTCGCCGACCTGGTCGACACGTTCGTGCTGTCGTTCGAGCACGGTGTGGCGAAGCCCGCCCCCGTGCTGTTCGCCGCCGCGTGCCGCGAGCTCGGCACCGCGCCGGCGGAGACGCTCATGGTCGGGGACGATCCGGTGACCGACGGCGGTGCGGCGGCGGCCGGCCTGCGGGTGCACGTCCTCCCGCCGCCGAACGGCGACGGCCCGCGCGGGCTCGCCGCCGTCCTCGACGTCGTCGACGCGTCGAGGCGGAGCCTTCGGTCGTGAGTGCCGGCATCGCGCGTCAGCGCCCGGCGGGCAGACTGGACCAGAAGCGCGTCCGACCGGCGGCACCCGAGCACACGCGGGGCCGACGGACGCGGGCGAGCTCTCGGCCGCATGCGCCTGATCGGTCGGCCTGAAGGTCGGCGCGGCTCGCGGCATAGTGGGAGCCATGCCCACCACTCTTGCGCTTCGGTCAGCCCGCGATCCCGGAGCTACAGGCCGCGCGCGGGTTCCCGCGCTGGCGCTCGTCCTCGTCGTGATGTGCGTCTCACTCGTCGCGCCCGCCCGCCTGGCCGGCGGAGCGACATGCACGTCGTCGGTCGGCCCCGGCGTGCCGCCTCCGGCCCGCGTGCCCGCCGGCCTCGCGGGGTTCCACGCCGCGTGGTACGGGCAGTCGGGCTACATGTCGCTCTGCTCGGGCGACCGGATGACGGCGACCGTGGCGTTCTACAACTCCGGTTCGCGCGGCTGGGTGCTCGGCAGAATGGGTGAGGTCGCGTACCTCGGGACGTGGAACACCGTTCCCGGGCAGGATGCGCCGTCGATCCTCGGCGGCGACGGCCAGCACGGCTCGCCGGCGACCGGCTGGCCGCGGTTCGATCGTCCCGCGATCCAGCCGGCGAGCTACGTCGGACCGGGCCAGGTCGCGTGGTTCCAGTTCGCCGTACAGGCGCCCGCGACGCCGGGCACGTACCGCGTCGCGATCCGCCCGCTCGTCGAGGGCGCGCAGTGGCTCGAGGACTACGGCGTCTTCTGGCAGGTGACGGTGCTCAACCCCGACGGGAGCGCACCTCCGCCGACGCCGTCGGATCCCCGCGGAATGTCGTTCAGCGTCGGTCCGGGCGTCGACGCGCAGAGCATCGCGGACGTGCACGAGGGCATCGACCGCGTCGCCGCATACCTCGCCCGAGCGGCGGGCGGCGACCGCTCGCGCGCCGCCCTCACGACGATCCGGGTCGGCGACGCGAGCGATCGCTACTGCTGCCTCGCGACCCTGTCGGGCATCAGCATCGTCACGAGCAACAGCGAGTGGGTGAGCCCGCTCGCCGTCGCGCCCGACACGTGGACCGCGGACACCGAGCGCAAGGAGCTTGCCGGTCACGAGTACGTGCACGTGTGGCAGGGCGAGCTCGGTGGCACGGCCTGCATGCTCGGGCCGCGCTGGCTGAGCGAGGGCATGCCCGAGTCGTTCGCCTACCGCACGCTCATCGCCGACGGGTTGATCCCGGCCGCGAACCTCGATGTCTTCACGAAACGGCAGCTGCGCACCGCGGGGTCGCAGCCCACGCTGCAGCAGCTTGAGGCGAGCTGGCCGAGCGACGCGAACCCGTACAGCGTCGCGTACCTCGCCGTCGATCGGCTGCTCGCGACCAACGGACCGCTCCCGCTCCGCACCTGGTGCGAGTCCGTCGGACGGGGCACCGAGTGGCACGCCGCGTTCGCCGCGGCGTTCGGCGAGACGACGGACTCCTTCTACGCGCGCTTCGAGCCGTTCCGCGCGGCGTACATCCGCTGACCTCGTCCTCCGTCGCGCCACGCCGGTCCGCGTGATCGCGCGCGATCGGGCGCGTGGCCCCGACTCTGTGTAGCTCACCGGTCCGCTGACGCCGGCGCGGCGCCAACCTGGACGCAGCCGCGTCGCCACCGGGACGGGCGCAAGGCCCATCCGATACAGGAGAGGTGGGGCCCGAACCGCCCGAACTGGATGCATGCGAGGTCTGGGCTGAGATCGAACGGCTCGACGACGAGATCAGGTGGCTCGAGGAGCGCATCCGGGCCGATCGCGGCCGCGTCCCCGAGCTCGTCCTCGTCATGCTCGACGGCCGCCGCGCTCGCCGGCAGGTCTTCCTGCTCCGCGATCCGTGGTCCCTGCGGCACGCGTTCGAGACCGTGCCCCGCGTCGAGCTACGCGTCGGGCACGTCGCCGACCTCTGGACCGTCCTGACCGCGATCGAGGACGCGATCGCATGGTTCACCGCCTGGATCGACAAGGAGGGCCTCGAAGTCCCGGACTTGATCTACGGGATGGTCGACGCGCTCGCCGACATGTGGGAGGTGTTCGTGGCCTCAGCGAGCGCGATCGCGAAGGAGGAGCGTGCAGGTTGAGCCGTCGGCCGGATCCACTGATGGCCCCACGGATCGGGCTGGCCGTCGGATGACCCGGCTAATCTCTCCCGGTGAGCGCGGGCGCGAGCTCGGTCGCGATCCTCTGCACCGGCCGCGACCGGCCCGGCACGCTGCACGACATCACGCGCGTGATCCTCGAGCACAAGGGCAACATCACCGCGATCGAGATCCCGGAGCGCGGCGAGCGAGCGCGCATCCACGTCGAGATCGATCTCGCCGCGGCCGGTGACGCGGAAGGGCTCCTCGCCGACCTGCGCAAGCTCGAGGTGCTGGACGGCGTCGAGACCGTGCCGCCGATGCTCGAGGTCTACGGCAAGCGGATCATCGTGGTCGGCGGCGGCGCGCAGGTCGGGCAGGTCGCACTCGGTGCGATCTCCGAGGCGGACCGCCACAACATCCGCGGAGAGAAGATCAGCATCGACACGATCCCGATCGTGGGCGAGCGCGATCTGTCGGAAGCGGTCCGCGCGGTGGCGCGGCTCCCGCGCGCCGTCGCGCTCGTGCTCGCGGGCGCGCTCATGGGGGGCGAGATCACCTCCGCCGTCGAGGAGGTGCGCGCGAAGGGCATCCTGGTGATCAGCCTGAACATGGCCGGATCGGTGCCGCGCGCGGCCGATCTCGTGGTGACCGATCCGGTCCAGGCCGGCGTGATGGCCGTGATGGCCGTCGCGAAGACCGCCCGCTTCGACATCGCCCGGCAGCGCGGACGCACGTACTGAAGCGCCCGCCGAGCGCGCGCGCGCTCGGTCGCGCGTGGCTCGACGTCGGCACGCAGTCGTTCGGCGGCGGATCGAGCACCCTGTTCATGATCCGTCGCGTGCTCGTCGAGGGGCGCGGGTGGATCAGCCTGCGCGAGTTCACCGAGGCGTGGGCCCTGTCGCAGCTGAGCCCGGGCATCCACCAGGTCGCGCTCGCCGGGCTGCTCGGGCGGCGGATCGCGGGGCCGCGCGGCATCGTCGTCTCGGTCGCCGGCATGATGCTTCCCGCGGCGATCATCACGACCCTCCTGACCGCGCTCTTCGGCCGGATCGCCGACCAGCCGCTCGCGATCGCGGCCCTCGCCGGCGTAGGGCCCGTCGCCGCGGGGATGACGATCGGGCTCGCGGTGGTCCTCGCCCGTCCGTTGCTGCAGCGCGGACCGCCGATCGTGCTCGACGTCGCGCTCATCGTCGCGTCGTTCGCGCTGCTGCAGAGCGGCGGTGCCTCCACCGTCCCCGTCATCGGCGGCGGGGCGCTCGTCGGCGCGCTCCTGCTGGGACGGCAGCGGCCCACATCGTCCGACGCGCCGTTGAGCTGACATGGATCAGCTCGTCCTCTTCCTCATCTTCCTCAAGGCGTCGGCACTCTCCGTCGGTGGTCTCGCGTCGCTCCCGCTGCTGCGCGCCGACCTCGTGCCCGCGAACGTGAACGACACGCAGATCGTGCAAGCCCTCGCGATCGGCCGGCTCACGCCCGGACCGAACGGGCTGTACATCGTCAGCCTCGGCTACCTCGCGGCCGGCTGGTACGGCGCGCTCGCCGCGCTGATCGCCGCGAGCCTCGTGCCGCTCGTCATGCTCCCCGCGACCTCCCTCGCCCGCCGCTGGCTGCTGTCGCGCTGGTTCGCCGGCCTCGTCCGCGGGGTGGGGCTCGCCACGGCGGGGCTGCTCACCGCGACCGGCCTCAGCATCGTCGACGCGAGCGGCACCGCGCCGTGGCAGCTGGTCCTCGTCGCGATCGCCGTCGTGCTGTCGATCGATGGACGTCTGCACCCCGCGATCCTGGTGGCGGCCGGCGCGGTCGCCGGCTTCGCGTTCGGCCGCCCATGAGCCGCTGCCGACCATCGCCGGGTAACGGAGCCGGCCCTCTGTCCGCGCGGTAGGGTTGCTGCCGATGTCCGACGAGCTGAGCGACCTGCGCGGTCTCGTGGCCGAGGGCGACCGACCGGCGGAGTTCGAGCCGCCGATCGTCGTCGAATATCGCGAGACGCTCAGCTACCTGTTGCGCGAGGCGGCCGAGCTCGAGCACACGATCATGTGCGAGTACCTCTTCGCCGCGTTCACGCTGAAGCAGCGGGCCGACGAGAGCCTGACCGCGGCGCAGCTCGAGGCCGTCACCCGCTGGCGGAAGGTCGTGCTCGAGGTCGCGCGGCAGGAGATGCTCCACCTCGCGCTGGTCCAGAACCTCCTGACCGCGATCGGCGTCGCGCCGCACCTCAGCCGGCCCAACCTGCCGACCCCGGCACGCCACTTCCCGCCCGGCGTGCAGATCGCGCTCGTCCCGTTCGGCGAGGCCGCACTGCGCCACTTCCTCTACCTCGAGCGACCGGAAGGCATGGCGCTCGAGGATCCGGCCGCGGCGGCCGCGGCGGCCCACGCGCTGCCGCTCATGGACGACGACGACATCGTGCCCCGGCCGCAGGACTTCGCGACCGTGGGCCACCTCTACCGGGCGATCGACATCGGTTTCGGCTGGCTCGTCTCGAAGCTCGGCGAAGAGCGGCTCTTCATCGGACCGCCCGCCGCGCAGGCGCGGCCCGAGACGTTCGGCTGGGCCGAGCTCATCCCCGTGGTCGACCTGCGCTCGGCGCACCAGGCGATCGACACGGTCGTCGAGCAGGGCGAAGGCGTCACGGGCGATTGGAAGCAGGCGCACTTCGGCCGCTTCCTCGAGGTCTTCCACGAGTACATGGCGCTCCGCGACGCCGATCCGACGTTCGAGCCCGCGCGTCCCGTCGTGGGCGGCCGGGTGCGGCCCGGGGAGGACGAGGACGACGTGCCGCTCATCTCCGATCCCCTGAGCGCGAAGGTCGCGGATCTCTTCAATGTCGTGAACGAGATCGTGCTGCTCTCGCTCAGCCGGTTCTTCGCGCACACCGACGAGACGCCCGAGCAGCTCAGGGCCCTGGCCGATGTCTCGGTCGGGCTGATGTTCCGCGCGATCGGGCCGCTCGGCCAGCTCCTGACGACGCTGCCGTTCGGCCCGACGCGACCCGGCGCGAATGCCGGACCGACATTCGAGCTGTTCTATCAGGGTGGCTACCTGCTCCCGCACCGCACGGCGGCGTGGACGATCATCGCCGAGCGCCTCCGCCAGGCCGCGGCGCTCGGCCGCCAGCTCGAGACGCAGTCCGCGCTCCCGCTCGCGCGGATCGTGGCCACGCTCGAGAAGCAGGCCGGGACGATGGAGGGCGCCTGAGCTCGAGACCCGTCATCGGCGGTGGGCGCGGTATCCATTCGCGATGGTGATGACACTCATCGACCCGCCGGACTGGACCATCCGCGGGTCTGGTGACACAGTCGCGTCGTGACGATCTCCACGCCGCGACCCGCAGCGCCCGAGGCGGCACCCGCGGCCACCGACGCGCCGGCCGCGCGGATCCTCGCCGAGGCGGTCGCCCGGATGCGCTGGGCCGATCTCGCCGAGCCCGTTCGGATGCGGACCAGGGAGCTGCTCCTCGACCACCTCGCCGTGACCGCCGGCGGCAGTGACGTCGCCTCGTCGCGCGCCGCGCGCAGCTTCGTGGCCGCGACGTCCTCGACCGGCGCGGCGACGGTGATCGGCGGCGGTTTCAGCACGGCGGCCGCGTGGGCCGCGCTCGCGAACGGCACGTCATCCCATGCGCTCGAGCTGGACGATGTGACGCGCCGCTCCGCGCTCCATCCCGGCGCGCCGGTCATCCCGGCGGCGCTCGCTGTCGGCGAGGAAGTTGGCGCCGGCGCGGCCGATGTGCTGGACGCGATCGTCGCCGGATACGAGGTCGTCATGCGCGCGGGCGCCGCGCTGAACGGCGCCTCGGCCTACCGCCGCGGCTTCCACCCGACCGGCGTGGCCGGCGTCTTCGGCGCGACGGTCGCGGCGGGCCGGCTCATCGGCCTCGACGCCGACGGGCTCACTCGGGCGATGGGGATCGCCGGCGGCATGGCCTCGGGCTCGCTCGAGTACCTCGCCGATGGCTCGTGGACGAAGCGGCTGACCCCGGGCTGGGCCGCCCACGGCGGGGTCGTCGCTGCCGGCCTCGCGAGAGCCGGGTACGTCGGCCCGGCGTCCGCGCTCGACGGGAAGCTCGGCTTCCTCCACGCGTACAGCGACGATCCCGATCCGAGCCTGCTGACGCGCGATCTCGGGTCCGAGCCGATGCTCATGCAGGTCGCGCTCAAGCCGTACGGCTGCTGCCGCTGGATCCACGGTCTGATCGACTGCGCCTTCGCGCTCGCCGCCGAGCATCGATTCTCGGCGGCCGACGTCAAGGCGATCGACCTCGGCGTGCTCAGCTCGGGCAGCCTGCTGATCGCCGAGCCGATCGAACGGAAGCGCCACCCGAAGAGCGTCGTCGAGGCGCAGTTCAGCGCGCCGTTCGGCGTCGCGGTCGCGCTGGTTCGGGGCAAAGCCGGCGCGTCGCAGTTCTCGGCCGCCAACATGGCGGACCCCGACATCCGGTGGCTGATGGAGCGCACGTCCTGCTATCGCGATCCGGCGCTCGACGCGGGATTCCCCGACCGCATCCCCTCGGAGGTCCGCATCCGGCTCCGGGACGGACGCGAGCTCAAGGCGACGGTCGATTTTCCGAAGGGCGAGCCGGAGCACTGGCTCACCCGCGACGAGCTCGTCGACCGCTTCGTCGAGCTCGCCGGCCCGCTCGTCGGAGCGGACGTCGCGTCCTCGCTCGCCGAGGGCGTGCTCGCGCTCGACGCGGGTTCGGACCTCGCGCCGATCATGCGCGCGCTCTCCGGGACCCGCGACACCGCGTAGAGTCCCGGCGGCGCACGCCTCAGCTCCGGATGGAACGGGGAGGACATACGTGGAGTACCTGCGGTCGGTCCTGTCCACGCCGGGCCAGCGTCAACGGATGATCGACAAGGCGTTGGGCGGCCTGGATCCGGCGCCCGACGCGGTGATCCTCGATCTCGAGGACGGCGTGCCCCCG
>DASWCU010000005.1:0-12896 GCA_036389935.1 Candidatus Limnocylindria bacterium | reverse complement strand
GAGCGCAAGCGCCGGATCCACGCGCTGCTCGTCTCGCGCGGCTTCTCCTACGACACGATCGAGGAGGTGCTCGCGCGCCCGGAGGACGAGGCCGAGTAAGGCGGGCGGCGCCGGCCGACGTGCGCCGGATCCCCGCCGGTCCCGCGGCGGATCAGCCGGTCGCGAGCGGCTCGATCCGGGCGGCGAGGTCGAAGTCGGCCTTCGAGAGCCCGCCGACGGCGTGCGTGGTGAGGACGATCCGCACGGTCTTGTAGGCCTCGATGTGGATGTCCGGATGATGGTTCGCGGCGTTGGCCGCCTCGGCGACCCGGTTCGCGAAGCCCATGGCCGCCTTGAAGCCCTTGAACGTGAACGTCTTCGTGATCGTCTGGGCGTCGCGGCGCCAGCCCGCGCCGAGCTCCGCGAGGAGCGGTGCCAACGCGGTTTCGTCCAGGCGGTGTTCGCTCTCCGGTACGGTCACGGTGATATTCTCGTGAAACTCAACACTGTGAACTCTCGGCGCCTGGGGCACGCCGTCCCGGCGCCGCTCCGCGACACGGGGGCCCGCGCCCTCGCAACGGCGCCGGCTTCGCGTACGCGGAACACGGAAAGGATACTGGGAATGCCCGACACCCTCGTCGTAGGGCTCATTGCCCTCGTCGTCGGGGCGATCGTCGGCTTCGGGATCACCCTCCTCGCCCGGAACAGCGCGGCCTTCGCGAAGGAGGGCGCCGCGCGCGCGAACGCCGAGCGCCTCACCGCGGAGGCCCGGGCGAAGCAGAAGGAGATCATCCTCGAGGCGAAGGACGAGGCCCTGAAGGTGGCGAAAGCCGCCGAAGCCGAGAACCGCGAGCGCCGGTCCGAGCTCCAGCGGTACGAGAGCCGCCTGGACAAGAAGGACGAGCAGCTCGACACCCAGACGGCGGAGCTCGCCGACCGCGAGCGGCGGCTGTCCGAAAAGGAGAGCGGCCTGGAGACCGAGCGGACGAAGATCGTCCAGCTCCAGGAAGCGCAGCGGACCGAGCTCGCCCGCGTCGCGGCCCTCGGCCAGGACGAGGCCCGGGCGCTCCTCCTCGAGCGGGTCGAGGAGGAGATGCGCGACATCACGAACCGCAAGGTCCGCGAGCACGAGCTGGAGGCCCGTGAGCGGGCCGACGACCGGGCCCGGGCGATCATCACGATGGCCCTCCAGCGGTACGCCGCCGAGCACACCGCCGAGCACTCGGTGACCGCGGTCTCGCTCCCGAGCGACGACATGAAGGGCCGGATCATCGGCCGCGAGGGCCGCAACATCCGGGCCCTCGAGACCCTCACCGGGGTCGACGTGATCATCGACGACACGCCGGAAACGGTCGTCGTGTCCGGTTTCGACCCGATCCGCCGCGAGGTCGCGAAGCGGGCGCTCGAGCGCCTCCTCGTCGACGGGCGGATCCACCCGGCGCGGATCGAGGAGGCCGTCGCGAAGGCTCGCACCGAGATCGATCAGTCCGTCAAGGAGGCCGGCGAGGCGGCGATCTACGACGTGGGTATCGGCGCGCTGCATCCGGACCTCGTGAAGTTCCTCGGCCGCCTGCACTTCCGGACCTCGTTCGGGCAGAACGTCCTCAAGCATTCGATCGAGGTCGCGCATGTCGCCGGCATGCTCGCGGCCGAGACCGGCTACGACCAGCAAACGATGAAGCGCGCCGGGCTCCTGCACGACATCGGCAAGGCGATCGACCACGAGGTCGAAGGCCCGCACACGGTGATCGGCGGCGAGCTCCTGAAGCGGTACGGCTTCCCGCAGGCGGTGATCGACGGCGTGGTCGGCCACCACGGCGACGTCGAGCCGGTGACCCTCGTCGGGACGCTCATCTCCGCGGCCGACGCGATCAGCGCGGCCCGTCCAGGCGCACGGAGCGAGATCGTCTCGAACTACATCCAACGCCTCACCGAGCTCGAGAGCGTCGCGAACAGCTTCCCCGGCGTCGAGAAGTCCTTTGCCATCCAGGCCGGACGAGAGGTCAGGGTGATGGTCCGGCCCGGCGAGATCGACGACCTGAGCGCGGCGCGGCTCGCGCGGGACATGGCCCAGAAGATCCAGGAGACGCTCCAGTACCCGGGCCAGATCAAGATCACCGTCATCCGGGAGACGCGCGCCGTCGACTACGCGAAGTGATCCGTGCGCATCCTGTTCGTCGGTGACGTCGTCGGCCGTCCCGGCCGCGACGCGGTGACCGCGCTCCTCCCGGCCATCCGGGCGGAGCGCGGGATCGATCTCGCGATCGTGAACGGCGAGAACGCGGCCGGCGGTGCGGGCCTCACAGCGGACACCGCGCGCGAGATCCAGGCGGCGGGCGCGGATGTCGTGACGAACGGCAACCACGTCTGGGATCAGCGGCAGTTCGCGAAGGACATCGAAACGCTCGATTTCGCGCTGCGGCCGCTGAACCTGGCGCCGAACAATCCGGGCCGGGGATGGCTCGTCGCGAAGGGCGCGCTCGTCGTGAACGCGATCGGCCGGGTGTTCATGGCCGCCGCGGACGATCCGTTCCGCGCGCTCGATGAGCTCATCGATGGCCTGCCGGCGGACGCACCGAAGGTGCGGATCCTCGACTGGCACGCCGAAGCGACGAGCGAGAAGCTCGCGATGGGCTGGCACCTCGACGGGCGGTTCTCCGCCGTCGTCGGCAGCCACACCCATGTCCCGACGGCCGATGCGCGCATCCTGCCGCGGGGCACCGCCCTCGTCTGCGACACCGGGATGGTCGGCCCGCGCGACTCGGTCCTCGGGATGCGGCCGGACGTGATCGTCGAACGCTTCCGGACCGGGATGCCGAAACGCTTCGAGGTGGCCGACGGCGCGGTGGTCTTCAACAGCGTCGTCATCGACGTGGACGAGACGAGCGGCCGCGCGCGCTCGATCGAGCGCGTCGACCGCGTCATCGACAGATGAGCAGCGGCTTCCCGATCGACCTGCACACGCACTCGCTCCGTTCCGACGGCGCCTACTCGCCCGAAGCGCTGGTCGCGCGCGCGGCCCAGCGCGGCGTGCACGTCCAGGCGCTGTCCGACCACGACACGCTCTCCGGCGTCGCGGAAGCGATGGCCGCGGGCTCCCGGCTCGGCGTGCGGATCATCCCGGCGACCGAGCTCAACACCGAGTCCGAGTGGGGCGACGTCCACATCCTCGGGTACTTCCTCGATCCGGCCGATGCCGCGCTCGAGGACCGACTGCGGTGGCTTCGCGAGCATCGTGGCCGGCGGATCGAGCTCATGGTCGAGAAGCTGAACGCGCTCGGCTACGCCGTCTCGCTCGAGCGCGTGCTCGAGATCGCCCAGGGCGGCTCGCTCGGGCGTCCGCACCTCGCCCAGGCCCTGTTCGAGGCGGGCCACGTGCCGACGTATGACGCGGCGTTCGACACGCTCATCAACAAGTCGTCACCGGCATACGTCTCCCGCGTCGGCTTGACGCCGGTCGAAGCGGTTCGGCTCGTCGTCGAGCACGGCGGCGTGCCGTCGCTCGCGCATCCGGGCACGGCGTTCGACCTGCCGATGCTCGTGCCGCTCCTCGTCGCGGCGGGCCTCGCCGGGATCGAGGCCTACTACGGCGTGCACTCTCCGTCGGATACGGCCGCGTTCCTCCGCCTCGCGATCACGCACGGTCTCGTGCCGACCGGGGGTAGCGATTTCCACGGACGCGGCGAGCATGGCGCGGAACTCGGCGGCCTCTTCGTCCCGCCGGAGTCGATCGGCGCGCTCGAGGCGCGTCGACCGATGGCCTCCGCGGCTAGCATCTGATGCCGGTGGACGAAGACCGCTGATGGCGGGAGCGCTTCGCCCGGTCGTCGTCCTGATGACGCTCGCGACGGCCCTCTTCGTCGCGGACGCGCTCCTCGACGGCGTGTACCCCGGGGGACCGGCCTGGCTGAACCAGGCGTACCACGGCCTCGGCTGGATCGCGTACGCCTTCGCCGTGGTGAACCTCGGCATCACGGTCGCGGTCGCCCGAGGGAGCGAGCGGACGCTCGTCGCGCGGATCGCGCTGTCGGCGTTCTTCCTCGCGGAGCGCCCGCTCACCGCGTTCGTGCTCGGTCCCAAGCCGATGAGCTCGATCGTCGTGCACTTCGGCACCGCGGTCGTGGAGCTCGTCATCCTCATCAGCGCGCTCCAGCTCTGGCAGCTCGGCCGGAGCCTCGCGACCGACGACGTCGACGCTGCGCTCGCGATCGACGCGCCCGTGGCGGGCGCCGAAAGGCTTCACGCATCCGATGCGTCATCGGCCGGACCGACCGTCCGCATGGGCACGGCGTGGCTCATCGGTCTCCTCACGCTCGTGCTCGCGGCGGGGTTCGTCGCCGATGGGCTTCGCGCCGGCTTCAGCCCGGGCGGTCGCGACTGGGGGCTCTCCGGGGACGCCGCCGGCTGGGTCGTCTACCTCTTCGCGGTCGTGATCCTCACGCTCGCGGCGCGCGCGGTGCACGGCGGCCTCGCGCTCCGATTGCTCGTCGTCCTGGCGCTCATCTTCTTCATCGAGCGCGCCTTCAGCGCGTTCGCCATGCAGCTCCGCGATCCCGTCGCGCTGGCCCTCCATGGCGTCGCGGCATTCGTCGCGCTCGCCCTCGCCCTCGCGGCGGCCAGCGCGATCCGCGCCGGTGCCGAGGCGCCGATCGCCCCGGAGGAGGAATGACCCGTTCACCGAAGGACGCGGCGGGGCTGCTCGTCGCCCAGGTCGGGCGCGTGGTCATCGGGAGATCCGAGGCCGTCGAGCAGCTCTTCGCCGCGCTCCTGGTGGAAGGCCACGTCCTGCTGGACGACGTGCCCGGGGTGGGGAAGACGACGCTCGCCCGAGCTCTCGCGCGATCGCTCGCGCTCGACTTCCGGCGCATCCAGTGCACGCCCGATCTCGTGCCGTCGGATGTGACCGGCGTGTCGGTCTTCGACGAGCGGCAGGGCCGTTTCGAGTACCGGGCGGGGCCATTGATGGCGAACATCGTCCTCGTCGACGAGATCAACCGCGCCACGCCGCGGGCCCAATCGAGCCTGCTCGAGGCGATGCAGGAGCGGCAGGTGACGGTCGACGAGCTGACCCACAAGCTGCCGGATCCGTTCTTCGTCATCGCGACGCAGAACCCGATCGAGCTCGAGGGCACGTTCCCGCTGCCCGAGGCGCAGCTCGATCGGTTCCTCATCCTGCTCAATCTCGGCTATCCGGGGATCGAGGAGGAGGACGAGATCCTGCGCGTCCATGGACCGGGCACGATCGCCGCCGAGTCGCTCGAGCCACTGTTCGATCGATCCGAGCTGGCCGACCTGCGTGACGCCGTGCGCGCGGTGCGGGTGAGCGACGCCGTCCGCCGGTACATGGTCGACGTCGTGCGCGCGACCCGGACGCAGCCCGGCGTCGAGCTCGGCGCGAGCCCACGCGCGGCGCTCGCGCTCTTTCGCGCCGCGCAGGCCCATGCGGCGATCCGCGGCCGCGATCACGTGCTGCCGGACGACGTGAAGCGGCAGGCGCCCGCGGTCCTTCGGCATCGCCTGTTCCTCGACGCCGACGCGCAGATGCGCGGCCGGACGGCGGTCGCGGTGGTCACGGACGTGCTCGCTCGAGCCCCGGTACCGGCGGAAGAGCCGCGCCCGGTCGCATGACCGGCGCGAGCATCGGCGGCTTTCCCTGGCCGCTGTGCTTCGGCCTGCTCGCGTTCGCCGCCGTCACGCGTTCGCCGGTCCTCCTCATCGCCGCGGGCGCGGCGTTCGCGGGCTGGGGCGTGAGCGCGTTCACGACACGCGTGGCCCTCCGCGGTGTCACGGTCGATTGCGAGGCGGAGCCCGCGCGGCTCGTTGCCGGTGAGACGTTCACCGCGCGGCTCGTTGTGACGAATCGGAAGGCCCTGCCGATGCCCTGGCTCGAGCTGCGCCTCGATCTCCCCGAGGGCATCGAACCTGAGCCTTCCTCCCCGGGCACGGCGCGCGGATCCGTCCGCGCCGGGTTCTCGCCGCGCTCGCGCGAGCGCGTCACGCTCGCCTTCCCGCTCCGCGCTGCCCGGCGCGGCGCCCATGCGCTCGGGCCGATCCGCGTCCGGAGCGGCGACTGGCTCGGCTTCACGCAGGTGGAAACGACGGTCCCGTGCGGTCTGACCGTGGTCGCCTATCCACCGCCACTGTCCGTCGTGGACCGGCATCGTCCGTCGCTCCGACCGCTCGCCGAGACGGCGACGAAGCGCGGGCTGCTGCCCGACCCGGTCCGGTTCCGCGGGGTGCGCGAACATCGCTCGGGCGACCCGCGGAAGGAGATCCACTGGAAGGCGTCAGCGCGGCTCCGCAGCCTCCAGACGAAGCTCTACGAGCCGGCGACGAGCCTCGACGCGATCTTCCTGCTGAACGTCGCGACGTACGAGCAGTACTGGATCCAAGCCGACCCCGAAGCGACCGAGATCGTGATCTCCGCGACGGCCGAGCTCGTGCGGATCGCCGCGGAGAGCGGCCGCCAGATCGGGCTCCTGACGAACGGGCTCGACAACGTCACGCACGAGCCGCCGCGGTCGTCGCTCGGTCGGGGCCCGCGCCCGCTCAGGCGCTCGCTCGAGATCCTCGCCCGGCTGGGCCCCTACGCATCCGCCGCGCCGGAGACCGTGTTCCTGCGCGAGCGCGGGCGACTGCCATGGGGGGCGACGATCGTCTGCGTGACCCCACGCCTCGCGACGCCGCTCGCGGGAGCGCTGCTGGCCCTGCGCCGCGCGCACCATCGCGTGCTCGCGCTCACGATCGAGGAGCCGGACCCGGCGGTCACCGTCCGGCTTCGCGCGAGTGACGTCGCGCTCGACGCGCTTCGCCGCGGAGCTTTTCGTGCGGCGAGCTAGCCCGGCGACGGCGGCGCTCGTGCTGCTCGCGGCGCGCTGCGTGCTCGAGGGCCTCACCTTCGCGGCCGTGCTCGCGGTCGCACAGGTGGTGACCGCCGGGGACCGCTCGATCCCGCTCGTCCCGTCGGCGCTCGCGCTCGCCGGCGCGGGCCTGTTCCTCGCGACGGTGCTGCGCGAGGCGCGCGCCGCGCGCCAGAACACCGCCATCGCCGTCGGAGCGATGGTCGCGGGTGCGATCTTCGGCGTGGTGCAGTCGCCCGCACATCCGGACGCGCTCATCATCTTCAGCCGGATCCTGGTCTTCGCGATCGTTGCCGAGGGGTTCGCCTGGCGCGCGCTCGAGGTCGCGCGGGTGCTCATCGCCTGGCGCGCCGCCCGCGACGCGACGCTCGTCGCGATCGGGTCCGTCATCGTCGCTTCGATCCTCCCCGGACCGATCGACCGAGCGGCGCTCACGACGATCGGCCTCGCGGCGATCGCCGCGGGCGGCGTCGCGCTGTCGGTATCGCGCTCGGCCGAGGAGCTGGCTCTCGCCGCCGGCGAAGGGCGGGGCGAGGCCGGTGGCGGGACGGCCCCCGGCACGGCCATCGTCCTCGCGGCGTTCGCGATGGCCGGTGCGTTCCTGGTGCCCGCGGCGACCGATGCGCTCGGCCGGCTCGGCGACGCGGCCTGGCCCGCGCTGTCGCGGGTCCTGTTCGTCCTCCTGCTGCCGCTCGGCTACGTCGCTGCGTTCCTGGTCGAGGTCTTCGGCGCGCTGCTGCGCGGCATGCGCTTCCAGGGCCCCAGCCCGCCGCTCCAGCCGCTCACACCGGAAGAGGAAGCCCAGGCGATGCGGCAGATCGAAGCGGCGCGGCCGTTCGTCGTCGGTGCGGTCGAGGTGGTCATCGCGATCATCGCGCTGCTCTTCCTCGCGATCCTCGTCGAGCGGATGACCCGCGAGCGGCGGCTCGCGCTTCCGGCCGGGGTCACGCTCGCGCGGGAGGCGGCCGACGGGGACGGCCTCGGCGGCCTGATCGCCTCGCTGCTGCCGCGGCGGCGCAGGCGGCCGCGCGCGCCGCGCGACGATGGCACCCCCGCGGGGGCGCTGCGCGCCCTGTACTGGCGGTTCCTCGCGCGCGCCGACGCGGCTGGGCTGGGCTGGCGCGCGACCGGGGAGACGCCGGCCGAGCATCTCGCGCGCGTCCGAGAGCGCGAGCCACGGTACGGTGAGGCGGAGGTGATCGTGCGCGCGTTCGAGCGCCTGCGCTACGCGGAGCGCGCGCCGGACGCCGAGACGCTCGCCGCCTCGCGTCGCGCGCTCGCGGCCATCGACAAGCCCGGGTGAAGGTCATAGCGATCGTCGGCCCGACCGCGTCCGGGAAGAGCGCGCTCGCCCTGCGTGCGGCGGAGCGATCGGACGGCGAGATCGTCTCGGCGGACTCACGTCAGGTCTATCGCGGCATGGACGTCGGGACGGCGAAGCCGACGCTCGAGGAGCGGCGGCGTGTTCCGCATCACTGCATCGACCTCGTGGACCCGGGGATGCCGTACGACGTCGCGCGGTTCCAGGTCGACGCCCGCTCGGCGCTTGGGCAGATCGCGGCCCGCGGACGCAACGCCTACGTCGTCGGCGGGACGGGCCTCTACGTGCGGGCGCTGCTCGACGGGCTCGGGTTCGATGCCGTGCCGACCGACCCGGACCTGCGGTCCCGGCTCGAAACGCGGGCCCGCAACGAGGGCGGCGCGGCGCTCCATCGCGAGCTCGCGGGCATCGATGCCGCAGCGGCGGCGCGGGTCGATGCGCGCAACGTGCGCCGGGTCGTGCGCTACCTCGAGATCGCGACGCTCATGGGGCACGTCCCGATGGAACGATCCCTACCCGTCCCGGCATATCGGATCGGGCTCGATCCGCCGCGCGGGTGGCTCGATGCCGCGATCGTCGCACGCGTCCGGCGGATGGTGGCCGATGGGGTCATCGAGGAGACGCGACGGCTCGTCGAGCGTGGCCTCGATCCGCGGTCACCGAGCATGACCGCACACGGCTACGCGCACTGGGCGGCCCACCTGCGGGGTGAGCTGTCGCTCGACGATGCGAGCGCCGCGACGGCGCGCGACGTGCGGGCCTATTCGCGTCGGCAGATGACGTGGTTCCGAAAGGATCCGTCGATCGACTGGGTCGATCCGACGGTGACCGATCCGCTCCCGCTCCTCGAGCGCGCCGCCGCGTGAGGCGCGGTGTTGCGAGCGTTACGGTCCGCGCGCCGATCACCGATGGCACACTCGCGCCGTGAGCGTCGACACCGCGTTGCCGCGCGAGCGGGCGTATCTCATCGGCCTCGAACGGGCCGGCACGGTGCTCGACGCCGACGACTCCCTCGACGAGCTCGCCACGCTCGTGAGCGCCGCGGGCGCGCTGGTCGTCGGGCGTACGAAGCAGCGCCGGCGCGCTCCGGACGCCAACACCTGGATGGGGAAGGGCAAGGTCGAGGAGGTCGTCGCCGAGCGCGCGCGCACGGCCGCCGACCTCGTCGTGTGCGACGAGGAGCTGTCGCCGACCCAGCAACGCAACCTCGAGAAGGCGCTCGATGCGCGCGTCATCGACCGTTCGGCCGTGATCCTCGATATCTTCGCGAAGCGCGCCCGTTCGCGCGAAGGCCAGCTGCAGGTCGAGCTCGCGCAGCTCGAATATCGCCTGCCGCGCCTGTCCGGGGTCGGGCGCGAGATGTCACGACTCGGCGGCGGCATCAATACGCGCGGCCCCGGCGAGACGAAGCTCGAGAGCGATCGTCAGGTCATCCGCCGTCGGATCCATGATCTCAAGGAGCGCCTGGCGACCGTCGCCGAGCAGCGCGAGCGGAGCCGGCGCTCGCGAGCGAAGGACGGCTTCTTCCTCGCGGCGCTCGTCGGCTACACGAACGTCGGCAAGTCGACGCTCCTGAACGCGCTCGCGGGGGCGGACGTCCTGGTCGCGGACCAGCCGTTCGCCACGCTCGACCCGACCACGCGCCGGGCCGATCTCGGCAACGGGACGACCGTCCTCCTGTCGGACACCGTGGGCTTCGTCAACAAGCTACCGCCCACACTCGTCGCCGCCTTCAGTGCGACGCTCGAGGAGCTGGCCGATGCCGATCTGCTGCTGCATGTCGTCGACGCCACGCACCCGAACCTCCACGAGCGGATCCGGGTGGTCAACGCGACGCTCGCCTCGCTCGACCTCGGCAGGCGAGACCGTCTCCTCGTCTTGAACAAGAGCGACGCGCTGACCGGAGCGGAGGGCGACGCCCTCCGCGAGGCTCTGGGAGCGGAATTCCCCGACGCGGTCTTCGTGTCCGCCCGTACCCGTGCCGGCCTCGACGAGCTGCGGGCACGACTCGCGCGGGCGGCCGCGGCGGGCTGGACGAGCGTGCGGCTCACGCTGCCGTACGAGAGCGGCGGCGCGATGCTGCAGCGGATCCGTGAGCGCGGTGCGCTGCGCAGCGAGGCATATTCCGATCGCGGGATCGACATCGAGGCCGAGGTACCGGCCGACCTCGCGGCCGAGCTGCGTTCCGCCGGGCGCCGCCGCTAGCGTGGCGGAGGCCTCGACCGCCCCGGACCTCAGCTATCGCGCGCTGCTCGCGGTCCCGCGGTTCGGACGGCTCGTCGGTGCCACGCTCCTCGTGCGCGCGGCCGCGTCGATGTGGCAGCTCGCCCTGGTGCTCTTCGTGCTCGAGCGCTACGGGTCGCCCACGCTCGCGGGCCTCAGCGTCTTCCTGAGCATCGCTCCGGGCATCGTCCTGAGCCCGCTCGCCGGAGCGATGCTCGATCGATACGGCCGCGTGCGGCTCATGGTCGCCGACTACGGCGTCTCGGCGATCGCCCTGCTGGGCATCGTCGTCCTTGCGCGGCTCGGCGCGCCGTTCGCGCTCGTGCTCGGCTGCGTCGTCGTGAGCTCCATGCTCACGCCGCTCGGGGCCAGCGGCTCGCGATCGCTGATGCCCCTCGTCGTCCCGCGCCAGCTCTGGGACCGCGCGAACGCGATCGACAGCATGGGCTACACGCTCACCGCGATCGTGGCGCCGCCGCTCGCCGGGGCGATCGTGGCGTTCAGCTCGCCCGAGGCCGCGATCGCCGTGACCGCCGGCGTGTACCTCGTCGGCGCGCTCGCGCTCGCGGGCGTCGGCGAAGTGCTCGTGCCGCGACGACGCATGGGCCCCCTGCTCGTCGAGGCGGGCGCCGGGGTCGGCTATGTGCTCCGCCATCCGAGCCTGCGCGGCCTCGCGGCCGGCATCTCGGTGATGAACCTCGGGCAGGGGATCCTCCTCGTCGCGCTCCCGGTGCTCGCCTTCGACCGATTGCACGCCGACGCCACGCTCGTGGGCGGGCTGTGGGCGGTGATGGGCGCATCCGGCCTCGTCACCGGCCTCCTCGTCGGCCGGTGGGGAAGCAGCGGCCGCGAGCGCGGCCTGATGATCGCGGGCATGGTCGGCGTCGGCGCCGGGCTCGCGATCCTCGCGATCGCGACGTCGGTCCCCGTCGTCGTCGCGAGCGTCGTGATCATCGGCGCGGCCACCGGGCCGACGGACATCGCGCTGTTCTCACTCCGCCAACGCGTCACCGACCCGGCGTGGTTCGGTCGCGCGTTCGCCGTCTCGATGCACCTCAACTATTCCGGTGTCCCGATCGGCTCGGCGATCTCCGGTCCGCTCCTCGCGCTCTCGATCACCGGGACGCTCGGCATCGCCGTCGCGTTCCTCGCACTTGCGGCCGGGCTGACCTACGTGCTCGTGCCGCCGAGCCGCGCTGCCGCTTGAACCAAGCCAGGCGCATTGGCCGGGGAGGGCCTGAACCCGCGCGGGTGTCGCGAAGATGGCACTCCCACCGACGCTCGCCGTGGCTCCCAAATGGAGCCAGAATGTCTCCACGATGGGCAAAGGGACCGCGCGACGCAGGCCCCGCCTCCAGGTCGATGTGAGCGATGCGATCTGGAGCAGTGTGAAACAGACGGCGGACCGCTTCTTCCGTGGCGCCACGAGCGATGCGGTGGTCGCGGCCTTCGGCGCGTTTCGTTGGATGCTGGACCAGAAGCAGCAGGGCAAGCGAGTGATCGCGGTCGATGCAGACGCGCTACCTGAGCGCTACAGCGAGCCCGTACTCCCCGGAGTCGACGAGGCCCTGGCGAATGACCGCTGGACCTGGTTGATCGAGCAGCCGCACCCCTGGCGGCGACAGCTGTGGATCAAGGGCCGGCGGATGACCGCGGGTCAGCTTGTCGCGCACCTGCGGGGTAACGACTGGACGCCCGAGGAGACCGCCCGGCAGTTGCGGCTGCCGGTCGATGCGGTGCTGGAGGCGCAGCGTTACGTCGAGGCGAATGCCGCGCTCGTCGAGGCGGAAGCGATCGAGGAAGAGCGCGCCGCCAGACGGATGGTGACCACGCACCCACCGGAGGTCGTCGGTGCGCATCCTCGTTGACGAGAACCTCGACTCGGAGGACTTGATGGCCCGCCTGCGCAAGGCGGGCCATCACATTGAGACCCTGGCGAAAGCCCTGGACGACGCATCGATCTGGCAACACGCGCAGGCCAACGCGCTCGTCGTGCTCACGGCGAACCCTCCGGACTTCGAGTCGCTCGCCGCCGCGACGCCCGCGCACCACGGATCACTGCTGATCTACGGCGAGGGCCTACCACGAAAGCAGATGCGGCCGGCGGACATCGCCGAGGCGGTCGAGTTCGTGCGCACGATCTTTGGCGAGCACCTGGGTGGGCACGTACTGGATCTGAACGCCTGGAGGCGGCCGCGCGAATAGACGACTCGGATCGCCTCGACGTCGGGTCTGACCCTATGCTCGCGCCCGCGATGGCGCGGCTGGATCACGTGGTGATCAACGTCAGCGATCGTCGGCGCTCCGATGCCTTCTACCGCGACGTCATCGGCGCCGAGGTCGAGGAACGCGACGGACGCGCCTTCTACCGTGTCGGAGAACAGCAGCTGAACGTCCACGCGCCCGGCGTGAAGCCGGCGATGGTGGCGCGGATCCCGGTGGCGCCCGGGAACAGCGATCTGTGCTTCGAGTGGCCGGGGCCGATCAAGGAGGCCATCGTGCATCTCAAGCGC
>DASWCU010000004.1:0-2159 GCA_036389935.1 Candidatus Limnocylindria bacterium | reverse complement strand
ACGGAACGCCGAGGAACCGCTCGGCGATCGCGACCGCCCGCGCACCGGGCCCGCCGCCCTGCATGAGTAACGGCATGCTCGCGGTCGACGGTCCGCCCACGGTTGCGAGCGGCGCGAGGCCGAAGAGGAGCCACGACGAGCCGCGGCGCGACTGGATGGATGTGGCCCCGGCCCCGGCACGCGCGAGCCCGACGAGGATCTGCCGGTCGCCGGCGACGACGCGGACGCCGACGAGGCCGAGAGCCGTGCCCAGGCGGCCCGGCAACGCGGCTTCCTGCAGGAACACCGCGTAGCTGCCGTCTCCGACCTGCAAGACCGTGTTCGGGGCGGCCCGCGTGTACCGGCCGCGCACGTGAAGCCCCTCGATGCGTGCGCCGGCCGTCCCGGTCGTGGGAACGAACATCCGGATGATGCGGATGCGGCCTCCGAGGATGCTGACGTCCTCCAGCGCGAGACCCCCGGCGTCGCGCACCGATGAGCCGATCGTCAGCAGGTAGCCGTAATCGCCCGGCGACGCGTACGGGCCGACGGCGGCGCGCTCCAGCAGGGCCCCGTCGCCGTTGAGGATCTCGGCCGCGGGCGCCGCGGCGTGGGCCGTCGCAGGGAAGACGAAGGCAACGCCGACGAGAAGCAGGGCGAAGCGGCGCACGTCATGAGGATACGGCAGCGTCAGGCGCGCGGCGCACGCGTGAGGAGCGCGCGTGCCGTGTCGCGCGCGCCCTCCTGCTGTTCGGCGGCCTGCTCGACGAGCCGCCGCAGGACGTCGCGGATGCCGATCATCCCGACGAGAAACTCTCCTTCGCAGACCGGCAGGTGGCGGACGCGCTTCGCGGCCATCAGCTGGGCCGCACCCACGAGATCGTCGCCGGGCGACACCGTCAACGGTCTCGGCGTCATGACGTTCTCGACCGCGACCTCGCCGAACAGGGAGCCTTCCCCGGCCACGCGCAGCACGTCGCGCTCGGTGAAGATGCCCACGAGGCGGGGGCCGTCGCAGACGGCGACCGAACCGATCCCCTCCTCGAGCATGCGGGAAATCGCCTCCTGCACGGATGCCTTCGGCGCCACGGTCACGACCCGGATCGTCATCGCGTCCCCGACTGCCATCCCGGACGAGCATATAGGACCGGCGAGCGCTTGCAACAACCGGCGCAAGGACGTTACCGGCTCGTGGCGGCCCTGCTCATTCGCGCTGTGCCTTGTCGTCCAGGGCCGCCGGGCAGTTCCAGATCTCGGCGGGACCGTGCCTGCCGAAGTCGGTGCAGCTGTTCAGCTCGAGCCCTGGGCGGCCGGAGAGCCGGCCGGGAACGCACGACCGCCATTCGCTTCCATCCTCGGCCTGCGCGACGGTCGAGCAGAAGCCGACGAGATGGGCACGCTGAAGCAATCGCTGGCTCTTGATCGAGATCAGCAGCGCGACGAGCATGGTTCCAACGGCGAGGATGCGAAGCAAGCGGCGGTCTCCTTCCCGGCTCTATCGCCTGTTTCGGCCCGAGGCTTGATCCCTGAGCCGAGGTCAGCGGAGTCCGCCGCGCTCATGATGCGCACGGAAGAAGTTCTCCGAACCGGCGCTCGCCATCGCGGCCGACGCGGAGATCTCGAGCGCGAGCGCCGCGGCGGCGACGATCTGCGCGAAGCGGTACACCTTCCCCAGACCGGCGCAGTCCAAGAGCGCGAGCCAGTCGCGTGCCGACGGCAGCGTCGTCCCGCCGCCGACCGTCCCGACCTCGAGCCCGGGAAAGCGGATCGAGCAGTGGAACCCGCCCTCGACGCGCCGGCCGGTTCCGTGCGCCATCGAGCTCGTCCCCACCATGCCGATGTCCTGGCCCGTCGCGGTGAAGATCGCCGCGATCGCCGACGCGGGCGTGAACGCGACGGACTGCATTCCCGACGCGACCGCGCCGTGCGTACCGGCCCACGCGAGCGCATCGAGATCGTTCGCGGTCGTCCGCAGCACGCGGGTGATCGCGTCGTCGGTGAGCGTGCACTCGGCGATCACCGTCTTTCCGTGGCCCGAGTGGAAGAACTGGTGCGACGGCTTCTTGTCGCCGCCCATGTTCGCCTCGAGGATCGCCCGCTCGGGCTTCACCGGCGCGCGCTCCATGACGTAGCCCATGTTCAGCAGGTAGCTGTTGCGAGTCATCATGTTCGGGCCGACG
>DASWCU010000003.1:0-28193 GCA_036389935.1 Candidatus Limnocylindria bacterium | reverse complement strand
TCGCGCGTTGAGGCCCTCCGGGTCCATCAACGCACGAAGAAGACCGGACTCCCGCCGTTGTCGCCTACGACTGCTCTTTGAACTCGCCCTCGATCGTGTCGCCGTCCTTCTTCTGGCCGTCGGTGCCGGCGGTCGCGCCCGCGGGCTCGCCCTCGGGCTCAGCCTGCTGCCCGGCCTGCTCGGCCTTGTACATGGCCTCGCCGATCTTCGTCGCCGACTGACGGAGCGCGTCGGCCGCCGAGCGGATGCGCTCGACGTCGTCGCTCGTCAGGGCCTCGCGGACGGCCGCGACCTTCTCTTCGATCTCGCTCTTGACGTCCGCCGGGACCTTGTCGCCCGCGTCGCGGAGCGCCTTCTCGGACTGATAGGCGAGGTTGTCCGCCTCGTTGCGGGTCTCGATCTTCTCGCGGTTGCGGCGGTCCTCCTCGGCGTGCGCCGTCGCGTCACGCAGCAGTCGATCGACCTCGTCCTTGGAGAGACCGCTCGACGCCGTGATCGTGACGTGCTGCTCCTTGCTCGTCGCCTTGTCCTTCGCGCGCACGTTCACGATGCCGTTCGCGTCGATGTCGAAGGAGACCTCGATCTGCGGTACGCCTCGCGGAGCCGGCGGGATGCCGTCGAGGATGAACTTCGCGAGGCTCTTGTTGTCGGCGGCGAGATCGCGCTCGCCCTGGACGACGTTGATCTCCACCTGGGTCTGACCGTCCGCCGCCGTCGTGAAGATCTGCGACTTCGACGTCGGGATGGTGGTGTTCCGCTCGATGAGCTTCGTCGCGACACCACCGAGCGTCTCGATGCCGAGCGACAGCGGCGTCACATCGAGCAGCAGGACGTCCTTCACCTCGCCCTTGAGCACGCCACCCTGGATCGCCGCGCCGATCGCGACGACCTCGTCTGGGTTGACGCCCTTGTGGGGCTCCTTGTTGAAGAGCTTCTTCACCGTCTCGACGACCAACGGCATCCGCGTCATCCCGCCGACGAGGATGATCTCGTCGACCTTGTCCGCGGAGACCTCCGCGTCCTTCAGGCACTGGCGTACCGGCCCGAGCGTCTTGTCGATGAGGTCGCCGACGAGCTGCTCGAGCTTGCTGCGCGTGAGCGAGATGACGAGGTGCTTCGGCCCCGACTGGTCGGCCGTGATGAACGGGAGGTTCACCTCGGTCTGCTGGGTCGAGCTGAGCTCGATCTTCGCCTTCTCCGCGGCCTCCTTGAGGCGCTGAAGCGCCTGGCGGTCGTTGCGCAGGTCGATGCCCTGGTCCTTCTTGAACTCGTCGATGAGCCAGTCGATGACGCGCTGGTCGAAGTCGTCGCCGCCGAGGTGGGTGTCGCCGTTGGTCGCCTTCACCTCGAAGACGCCCTCGCCGAGCTGGAGGATCGAGATGTCGAACGTCCCGCCGCCGAGGTCGTAGACGGCGACGATCTCATCCTTCTTCTTGTCGAGCCCGTAGGCGAGCGCCGCCGACGTCGGCTCGTTGATGATCCGCAGGACCTCGAGGCCCGCGATCTGGCCCGCGTCCTTCGTCGCCTGACGCTGGTTGTCGTCGAAGTACGCCGGGACGGTGATGACGGCCTGGGTGACCTTCTCACCGAGGAACGCCTCGGCATCCGTCTTCAGCTTGCCGAGGATCATCGCCGAGACCTCGGGCGGCGAGAGCCGCTTCCCGTCCGCGAGGACGACGTCGACCGCGCCGTTCTTCGCCTCGGCGATCTTGTACGAGACGAGCGGCTTCGAGCGCTGCACCTCGGGATCCGTGAAGCGACGGCCCATGAAGCGCTTGATCGAGTAGATCGTGTTCTCCGCGTTCGTGATCGACTGCCGCTTCGCGACCTGCCCGACGAGGCGCTCGCCGGTCTTCGTGAACGCTACGACCGACGGCGTGATCCGCCCGCCCTCCGCGTTCGGGATGATCGTCGGCTCGCCGCCTTCCATGTAGGCGACCGCCGAGTTCGTGGTTCCGAGATCGATTCCGATGACCTTCGGCATTTTCCTGCTCCTTACTTCTTCCCCGGGGCCTCGCCCGCGGGGTGCCCTTCCGTTGAATTCGACGGTCTGCCCTTCGAGACGCTCACCAATGCGGGCCGGATCACCCGGTCGTGCAGGCGATACGCCTTCTGGAACTCCTCGACGACCGTGCCCTCGGGCTGATCCGATTCGATGTGGGCGACGGCGTCGTGCACGTATGGGTCGAACTCCTTGCCGGCCGATTCGACCGGCTCGAGGCCCTCGGCCTCCAGGATGGAGCGGAGCTTTCGCTCCACGAGCCACATCCCTTCGACCCACGGCTGCCCTTTGAGCTCGTCCGGTACGGTCGCAAGCGCGCGGTCGTAGCCGTCGAGCACGTCGAGCAGCTTCGCGATGAGATCCGCTTTCGCGAACTTCGCGAACTCGACGCGTTCGGCGTCGTTGCGCTTCCGGTAGTTGGCGAAGTCCGCGGCGAGGCGCTGCAGGTCGTGGCGGAGACTCTGCTCGTCCTCCGTGGGCGTCTCCGCCTCGGGTGCGCCGGTGGCCGGGTCGTCCTCGGCCGCGCCCACCGGTCCGTTCGGCTTGCGCGATCGCATGCGCTCCTCGAGGAGCGACTCGGCGCGCTTGATGTCGTCGTCCATCGCTAGTTCCCTTCGACCACCCGCACGAGATCGCTCATCAGCCGGCCGACGAAGCGGACGGCCCCGATCGAGCGGGCGTAATCCATCCGGGTCGGGCCGACCACGCCGATGTAACCGACGACGTGGCTGCCCGCGCCGTAGCGACCGAACACGAGACTGCACTCGTGCAGCGGCTCGAGCCGATTCTCCATTCCGATCGCGACGTAGACCTCGTCCTCGCGGATCGGCGGCGGCAGCAGCTCCGAGAGCCGCGTCCGATCTTCGAGCAGTGCGACCATCTCGCGGATCCGCCTGCCCTTGCCGAACTCGGGCTGGGCCAGGATGTTCTGGATCCCGTCGTAGTAGACGTCGTGCGCCCGCCCAGCCTCGGCTTCGGCCAGCAGACGGGCCACGGCGACCACGATCTGCGCCGCCGCGCCCCGCTCCATGTGCGCCGCCGCGGCGATCGTCGCCGGATCGGCGCCCCGCAGCGTCGCGGTGAGGCGCGCCCCGAGCGCGCGAAGCTCATCCGGTGTCGGAGCGTCCTCGAGGTCGAGCAGCTGTTGCCGGACCGCACCCCCGTCGAGCACCGCTACGAGGAGGACGCGCCGCTCCTGGATCGGGACCGCCTCGACATGCTTCAGCGTGCTGCGGCCGCCGATCAGCGGCGTCACGATCGAGGCCTCCGCCGTCAGCCGCGCGAGGCTCGAGGCCGCAAGACGCAGCCATTCGGCGCTGTCCTGGTGCGCCTGCTGGAACTGGTGGCTCACCGTCACCTGTTCTTGCGGTTGAAGGGCCGCCCCGGACATCAGGCTCTCGATGAAGAAGCGGTAGCCCAGGTCGGTCGGGACCCGCCCGGCAGAGGTGTGGGGATGGGTCAGCAACCCCAGCTCTTCGAGCGCCGCAAGCTCGTTCCGCACGGTCGCCGACGAGACGGGCAGCCGGTAGCGCCGGACGAGCGCCCCCGAAGCGACCGGCTGGGCGGTCGCGATGAACTCGCGGATCACCGCGCGCAGGATCTCCCGTTGCCGGTCGGCCAGCGCGGGCAGGGCCGGGTGGAGCCCCGAGATCGGTTTCGGCATGGTTAGCACTCTCCCATCGAGAGTGCTAAGAGCCTACCAGTAGCGGCGCGGAGGGTCAATGGGCCCCGGCCGCGGACCGGGCGAGCGGCACGTCGCGTGCTCTGTCGGCCGGTCTCCAGGAGGGAGGGAGGCAGCCATGTGGAGCGAGTTCCGCGCGTTCCTCGTGAAGACCAACGCCTTGGCGCTCGCCCTCGCGCTCGTCATCGCGGTCGCCTTCGGGGCGGTCGTCGCGTCGCTGGTGGGCGACATCATCATGCCGCCGGTCGGCCAAGCACTCGGGAAGGTCGACTTCGCGAATCTCTACGTCAATCTGTCCGGCGGGAGCTACCCGTCCCTCGCCGAGGCGAAACGGGCGGGGGCGGTGACGATCAATTACGGCATCTTCATCAACACCGTCGTCACGTTCGTGATCGTCGCGTTCGTCGTCTTCCTCATCGGCCGCGCGATCATGAAGGAGCCACCCGGACCCGCGAGGCGCGACTGCCCGTACTGCGGGATGAGCATCCTCGGATCGGCGACACGGTGCGCGCACTGCACGAGCCAGGTCACCCCGATCGCGCCTGTTGAACCCTGATCGCTTCGCCGGCTCCGCCTGCTCCGCGATCGGGGGCCCTGCGGCTCGGTCGGGCGAACCCTCCCTCGCCTGAGAGCCCTACGTCAGCTGGCGGACTCCGTCCGCTCGCGGTCGTCAGCGTGGGAGGCCAGGACGTTGCGGACGCGCTCGAGCAGCTCGTCGAGCTCGAACGGCTTGGTCACGTAGTCGGCGGCCCCGAGCTCCGTCGCGTAGAGCCGCTCAGAGAGCCCGAAGATCGCGGTGACGACGATGACCGGCAGCGTGGCGATCCGGCCGTCGGCGCGCAGCTCGCGCAGCACGCTGAACCCGTCGCGGCGGGGCATCATGAGGTCGAGGATCATCGCCGCGGGACGGAGCTGGTCGACCAGCCGCATCGCCTGATCGCCGTCGCGGGCAAGCTTCGCTTCGAGGCCCTCGTCCTTGAGGAACGCGACGATCGCGTCGCCGAGATCGGGATCGTCCTCGACGACGAGGATGAGCGGCCGGCGCGCCCGGGCCACTAGCGTCGTGTCCGATCCGGACATCCTTGCGCCATCAGACCCTGATCTCGCGGGCCAGGCCTGCGGGGTCGCGGATCGCGATCTTCCGCCGACGGATGCTGATCAGCTCGCGCCGTTCGAGGTCGCCGAGGACGCGGTTCACCGACACTCGCGACGCCCCGGTGAAGGCGGCAAGCTCGTCCTGCGTGAGCGTGAGCTCCAGATCACTGTCGGGAGATTGACCGTTCGCCTGCGCCAGGTCCAGTAGGTATTTCGCCACCCGGCTCGGGACGTCAAGGAAGATCAGGTCCTCCACTCTGTCCGAAAGGCGTCGGATGGTCCGGGCCAGGGCTTCCAGGACCGCTCGGGTGGCGGCAGGATGGGCCGCGACGAACGACAGAAAGTCATCTCCGGCGAGGAGTCCGCACCGGCTGTCCTCGAGCGCTGTCGCGGTCGCGGAGCGCGGGCTGCGGTCGAGCAGCGCGAGCTCGCCGAAGAACTCGCCGCTCCGCAGGAGCGCGACGAGAGCCTCCTGCCCGTACTCCCCCGGCAGCGCGATCTTCACCGCGCCGTCGAGCACGAGGTAGAGGTGCCGGCCCGGGTCGTCCTTCCGGAAGATCGTGTCCCCGCGCTTGAAGGACTTCTGGCGCACCCGCTCGGCCAGCGAACCGAGCTCGGCGTCGGTCAGCTTCGCGAACAGCGGGATCCGTCGGAGGTGCTCGGGAAGGTCCGCATCGCTCATGGCGACCACGCTATCGCAGCGGACCGCTCCGGCCCAGGCCGGTCGCCCGCTGTCGACGCTCAGTGATTCTGGCCGCTGATCGATCAGTGATCCTGTCCGTCACGCGGGCCGCCCGCGCGAGGAGATCATCGCGCGTTTCGCGGCCGCAGGATGCCAGTCCTTGAGGCCCGCACGCCAGGGCGAGGTCGTGCCGGGTGTGGGCAGCGGCTGCACCCCGGGAATCGGCGCGCGGCGGTAGCCCTTCGCCCGGAGCTTCGGCGGGGTCGACGGCACCGCCGAGCGGGCGAGCTCGGGTCCCCCCGGGGCGTGCACGCTCCAGGATCCGTCGAGGTACTGGCGCACCTCGACCCGCTGGCGGGCCCAGCTCCAGTGGGTGCCGCGCGGCGGGAGCTGCAGCACGACCCCGTCGAGGCGCACGGTGTTGTCCTGGGCCACGATCCGGCCGTACTTGAAGCAGCAGACGCTCTCGACGGTCTTGCCCGCCGGCAGGGCGCGCCACGCCGACCGCGGGTCGGCGGCCGCGATCGCGAAGCGGGCGTTGTGCCGGGGCAGATAGCGTGGCAGGAAGGCATTGGCCGCGGCGATCGTGGTGATCCCCGCGAGCCGCAGTTCGGCCTTGAGCCGGTCCTGGAGCGTCCCGAACAGCCGCTCCACGCGACCCTTGGCCTGCGGCGAGTGGGCCAGGATGAGCTCGATCCCGAGCTCGGCCAGGGCCCTGCCGAACTGGGTCGGCTCGCGCTCGCCAGCGAGCTCCTCATCGAGCGTTTCGCGCTCGCGCGGCGCGGTCCGGAAGACGCTGTGCTTGTCGCTGTACACCGCGAGCGGGACGCCCTTCGTCAGCACGACCGTGCGCAGCAGCGCGAAGTACCCGGCGGCGTCCTCGTGTTCGCGGAAGACCGCCGCAGCGACGTCGCCGGTGGCGTCGTCGACCGCGGCCTGGAGCGTCGCCCGCTCGCCCGTGCCGAACCAGTCCTCAGGCGAGCCGTCGAGCTGGACGAGCATCCCCGCCGCCGGTCGGCGCGCACGCTGGGAGCGGTAGCGGGCCCGGGTGTGCCGGCGCGGGCTCTTGATCCCGGCCGCGCGCAGGATGCGCTGCACGCTCGCGCGGGAGACCGCGATGCCCTCGCGTTCGGCGAGGAGCTCGGCGAGGTGGCTGTCGTTGAGCCCGGCGTAGGTCGTCGTGGCGAGCGTGACGATGCGCGCCTTGAGCGCGGGATCGATCGTGTGCGCGGGCTGGCGGCCGCGGTTGCCATGCACGAGCGCCGCGGGGCCCGCGGCATCCAGGCCGGCCCGCAGCCGCCGGATGGAGCGCTCCGACAGGCCGAGGAGGAGGGCCGCGTCAGGGACCGAGACCTTGCCCGCGAGGACCCTGGTGAGGACGATGGCGCGAGGGGGACGCTGGTGCACCTCTGTCCATCCCTTCTCTCCCCTGGATGGACAGAATCACTGAGCAGTTTCCCCGGTCAAAGTCACAGAGCAACGACACCAGGCCGGTCGCCCGCCTTGACGGCCCGTTCATCATTGGCGGCCCATGGGGGAGGTGTACATCTCGGGCGCGCTCACGGCGCTCGCGGACGGTGCGCGGGGACGCGTCTTCTACGAGCTCCTCGCCGAGATCGTCGCGGAGTGCGGCCTGAGCGCGTACCTGCCCCATCGGGCGACCGACCCGGTCGGAGCGCCCGACCTCGAGCCGCGCGCCGTCTACGAGATCGATCGCGCGCGGGTGTCGCGCAGCGCCCTCGTCGTCGCGTACGCCGGGACCCCGTCGTTCGGCGTCGGGATCGAGGTCGAGATCGCGCGCGAGCACGGCGTACCGGTGATCCTCGTCGCCGAGCGCGACCGCGCCATCTCCCGCATCCTGCTCGGCTCGCCCGCGGTCGTGGACGTCGTGCGCTTCGGCGACCTCGCCGCGCTTCGAAGGTCGCTCGGTGACGCGATCGCGCGCGCGACGCGCGCGGCGCCCTCGGAGCTCGCGACCGATGCGATCGTGCGCCGGTTCCTCGGCAGCCTCGGCGCGGCGCGGGAGCTCCCGGAGCCGGAGGTCGCGGCGCTGCTGCGCGTCGCCGAGCTCGATGGCGCGCCGGCGGGCCTCATCCGCGCGGCGGTCGCGGAGGGTCGCCTGTTCGGCGCCGGCCTTCGCGACCTCGTCGGCCGGCACGCCCTTCGGGGCGCCGAGCTCGCCGCATTCGTGCTGCACGACGTGCTCGAGCGGTCGTTCCCCGACGTCGCGCGCGTCCTCGGCTGCGAGCCACGGCTCGTCCGCCGCCACGTGCTGGCGGCACGCACCCGCCTGCAGCTCGCCGCTGACGCGGACCCCGCGCGCATAGGACAATGGCTCGTGACCGAGCTCATCGCGCCCCCGACCCGCGCGCTGCAGCTCCGTCTGTTCACCCCACCCGACAGTCAGAACGGAGAGAGCGATGAGCAAGGGCCAACGGAAACAGAAGACGACCGGCAAGCTGGGCTGGCGGTCGAAGAAGGCGAATCATGGCCGTAAGCCCGGGATGGGGCGGGGCAAGCGGAACTAGACGCGGCTGACGGGCGAGGCGCGGATGATCGAGGAGCCGCCCACGTGGGGCGGCTCCTCTGTTCTTGTCCCTCGTTCTCCGGCTAGCGGCGGCGGGTGGTCTTCTTCCGCGCCGTCGTGCGCTTCCGGCCGGTCGTCTTCTTCCGCGCGCCGATCGACTTCCGGGCGCCGGTCGTCCGCTTGCGGGTGGTCTTCGCCCGACCCGTCGTCTTGCGTGCGCCGGTCGTCTTCTTCCGCGCGCCGGTCGTCTTCTTCCGGGTGGTCTTCTTCCGGGTCGTCTTCTTCGTCCGCGCACTCGTCGCGCGACCCGATGCCGCGCGCGCCGCGGTCGTCTTCTTGCGGCCACCGCCGGCGCGCGTCGTCTTCTTCCGCCCACCGGCGCGAGCGCCGCGCGATGCGGGCGTCGGGGCCGCCGGCGGCGGCGTCGCCGGCATGGGCGCCGGCCACGTCGACCCGGGCTCCTGCTCTGACGCGGACCAGAGATCGCCGCGATTGCCCTGTTCCATGAGACCTCCACCTTCGTGATTGCGTTCGAGACAGATGGCATACCGCGTTCCATCGATCGCCGCAAGCGCATCACATGACGGTTCAGTCGGGCAAGAGACGAACGAACACCTCGTTCGCGAGGAAGCGGCCGCGCTCGGTGAGAGCGACGCGTTCCCCGTTCCAGTGGAGCAGGCCGCTGCCCGCGAGCGCATCCAATGCGTCGCGCACGCGTCGGCGGGCCGCCGCGCCGAATCGGGCTCCGTACGCGATGAGGTCGAGCCCCTCGTCAAGCCGCAGCGCGAGAAGCGCCGTGTCGACCGGCAGGTCGGCTCCGGGATCGACGATCCGTCCGAGGCCCCGCTCGACGCGCTCGATGTACGCCGGCAGCCCCGGCGGTTGATGCGAACGCGCGCCGTTCAGGTGCGAATGGGCCCCTGCGCCGACCCCGAGCCACGTGCCGTTCCGCCAGTACACGAGGTTGTGCCGGCACTCGCTTCCCGGGCGGGCCCAGTTCGCGATCTCGTAGTGGCGGTACCCCGCCGCCGAGAGCCGCCGGCTCGCGAGCTCGTACCGGCGCGCGAGCCCATCGTCGTCGGGCTGGCCCTCACTCGCGCGCTCGCGCCAGCCCGAAAGGGCCGACCAGCCGGCGCCCGGCCAATTGACGAGGGAGCCGTCGGGCTCGCTCGCCAGCTCGAGCGGGTAGGCCGAGACGTGGTCCGGGCGGAGCGCGAGCGCCTCGTCGAGATCGTCCGCCCACTCGGCCTCGGTCTCGCCGGGGCGGCCGAAGATGAGGTCGAGGTTGACCGCGAGCCCGATCGAACGGGCCGCGGCGACGGCCGGTGCGATGTCCTCGGGGGCATGGGTCCGGCCGAGCGCCCGCAGGGCGCGCGCCGAGAACGACTGCGCGCCGAGCGAGACGCGAGTCGCCCCGAGCGCGCGCCAGGCGTCGAGCCGTGCTCGGTCGAGCGTCGCCGGGTTGGCTTCGAACGTGACCTCGGTCGGCGCGAGCTCGAAGGCCTCGCGGACGGCGGCGTGGAGCGAGCCGATCTCGCCGGGCTCGAGGAGGCTGGGCGTGCCGCCGCCAAAGAACAGCGTGGCGACCCGCGGGCGGCCGAGCGCCGCTCCCTCGCGAGCGAGCTCGGCGCGCAGCGCCGCGAGGTACCGAGCGCGCAGCCGTGTCGTCGCCGGCGCCGTCGCGAAGTCGCAGTACGGACACCGCGAGGCGCAGAACGGGATATGGATGTAAAGCGAGATCTCAGGCGAGGGAGGGCTTTGCCCGACCGAAGCCGCAGGGCCCCCGATCGCGGAGCAGGCGGAGCCGGCGAAGCGATCAGGGTTCAATCGACGGGCGGCGTGCGCATGGCATAGTGGAGCGAAAGGATCGCGGGAGGTGCGCGAATGGCGTGCAAATGCGGCAACTGCTGTGGCGCCTGCTGCTCGGGAACGACGACCAAGCCGTCAACGACCTCGAAGTAGTCGCGACCTTCGTGAGACACGCGCGGCCGCCCGTCGGGGCCAACCGATGATTCGGGAGCCTGCATGACCGGAACGACCTGGCTGACCGTGGGCGAAGCGAGCCGCATTCTGGGCGTCGATCCCGACACCCTTCGCCGCTGGGCCGACAGCGGAAAGGTCGACGTCTTCCAGACGCCCGGCGGCCACCGTCGCTTCACCCGCGAGGCCATCGACGCGCTGCTGCCGCGGCCGCGCCGTCCCGGGCGCCGGTCGCTCACGGCGATCGGCGAACCGCCCGATCGCATCGCCGCGGAGTTCCTGCGACGCGTCCGCGCCGATCTGGTCGACCAGGACTGGCATCGACGGTTCGACGAGGCGTCGCTGCGCTGGTTCCGCGAACGCGGGATGCGCATGAGCGAGCTCCTGCTCGGGTACCTCGACGCGGTCCGCCGTCCGGGACGCGATCAGCACCTCTCGCGGGCGGCGGCCCTCGGCCGCGAGTACGGCGCCGAAGCACGACGGAGGAAGCTGTCGCTCGGCGAAGCGACACAGGCGTTCCTGTTCTTCCGCGCCCGCTTCCTCGCCGAGATCGCGAACGTCGCCCGGCGGCGCGCGCTCGAGGCGCGTCAGGCCGCGCTCCTGTTCGAGGAGGCGGATCGCGCTCTCGATACCGTGATCCTCGCGCTCATCGACGGTCACCGCGCGGGCTGATCCCGCGTACGCTCGGATCGGATGACGGCCGCCAAGACGCTGCGTGAGCGCGCGCTCGACGCGATCGAGGCGCGGCGCAAGGACCTCATCGCGCTGTCGCTGTCGATCCACGGCGACCCGGAGACCGCGTACCAGGAGGTCCGCTCGGCCGGGCGGCTGGCGGACTTCCTCGAGGCGAGCGGCTTCACGGTCGAGCGGGCCTACCGGGGCGTCGACACGGCGTACCGGGCCGCGGCGAACGGCAACGGCGGGGACGGACCGACGATCGCGGTGCTGACCGAATACGACGCGCTCCCCGACATCGGCCATGCCTGCGGACACAACCTGATCGCGATGATGGGAACGGCCGCGGCGCTCGGGGTACGCGCGGTGCTGGGCGAGCTCCCTGGCCGGCTGGCCGCGATCGGCACGCCGGCCGAGGAGGGCGGGGGCGGCAAGGTCGCCCTCGTGCGCGCCGGCGCCTTCGCGGACATCGACGTCGCGATGATGTGCCACCCGTCCTCCCGCACGATCTCGGGCCGGACGTCGCTCGCGTCGAACCGCGTCGACATCGAGTTCTTCGGCCGCGCCGCGCACGCGGCGGCCCAGCCGGACAAGGGGATCAACGCGCTCGACGGGGTGCTGCAGACGTTCAACAACGTGAACGCGATGCGCCAGCAGCTGCGGCCGGACGCGCGGATCCACGGGATCATCACGAGCGGCGGAAGCGCCGCGAACATCATCCCGGAATACGCGATGGCGAAGTTCAGCGTGCGCGCGCTCGACCGCCGCTACCAGCAGGAGGTGCTCCGCCGGTTCATCGCCTGCGCGGAGGGCGCCGCGACGGCCACCGGCACGAAGCTGCGAGTGACCGTCCACGAGAACTCGGCCTACGAGAACATGGTGCCGTCGCAGCCATTGGCGGAGCGGTGGGCGGCGCACATGCGCGATCTCGGGCAGGTCGTCCAGACGACCGCGGACGACGAGCGCATGGGCTCGACCGACATGGGGAACGTGAGCCAGCTGCTCCCCTCGATCCATCCCTACATCTCGATCGCCCCCGAGGGCACGCCCGGCCACTCGACCGCGTTCCGCGATGCCGCGGCGACGAGCCAGGCCCACGAGAGCGCGCTGGCGGCGGCGAAGGCGCTCGCCCTCGTCGCGATCGACGTGCTCTCCGACCGTGCGTTGCTCGAGCGCGCGCGCGGCGAATTCGAGGAGCGCCGGCGGCAGGGTGTGGTGAAGGGCAGGGCCTGACCCTTCGCGCGACGTGCGTGTGCGCGGATCGGCCGTCAGGACGCGACGGCAACGACCGCGCACGCACCATAGAATCGCGCGGACCGCGACTCCGCCGGCATGGTGAGTCTGGTCGCTCGCGAGGGCGGCCGATGGGGAGACGAGACGTGGCTGTCGCTTCCAAGCCAGAGATCTACACGTTCCCGACGAGCGACGACCCGATGGCGCCCGAGTGGCCGGGCACCCCGATCGGCGAGAAGAACACGATCACCCGGACCAAGGGCCGGACCGCGGTCGCCAACAAGACGGTCGATGCGACGCCGGGGCTGTTTCGGCGGCTGCTCGCGAATTCGTTCGAGCACATCGCGACGAGCGGCGACCAGACGTATTCGCATGACGTCGTCATCCACGGGCTCCGCGTGCGCGCGATCACCAACAGCGAGCACCTCATCGGCTACTGGACCGACAACTGGTACTCGCTCGAGGAGTGGGCTCGGCTCACGGGTACGCAGCCGCCGCAGATGCCCGATGTCCTCGTGGTCGCGCTCGGGCGCGTCCCGACCGAAGCGGAGGCCGCCTACTACAGCCGCGCGAACGACTCCGTCATCTTCTTCAACACGTCGTACTACGGACAGCTGAAGAGCTGGGTGCTCGGCGCGGTCGGACGCAAGCTCGCCGTCGACTTCGGCATCCACTCGATCCACGGCGCGGTCGTGACGAAGGACGGGCGTGGGCTCCTCTACATCGCGCCGACCGGCACGGGGAAGTCGACCTCGACCTACGGCGTGATGGACTTCCCGAACACACGGTTCCATTCCGACGACTGGGTCTACGTCCGCTACGCGTACCGTCTCCGCGACGGGCGGACCGTCTCGCCCGCCCGGGTGATCGAGGACGGGACGGACGTCGCGCGCGGCTATCAGTGCTACCGCTGGCTCGAGGAGCACAAGGGCTCGGGCGCGACGGTCATCGGGCGGGCGCTGGACGACAGCGAGGTCACGACGGCGGCGAGGGAGCTCGACGTCGATCACCCGGAGGCGTACGCGTACACCTCGGAGAAGGTCTTCTACCTGCGGTCGAACCTCGTCGAGAACTTCCCGCAGGCGGCGTACGACATGATCCGGTCGCGGCTCGAGAACGCGCCTGACGTCACGCCCGAGTTCATGGACGAGCACCGGGCGACGATCGACGCGGTCTTCGCGAAGCTGCACAGCACACCGCCGTTCGACCGGATGTCCGACGACGAGCTGCGGCGGACGATCGCGCGGTTCTTCGCCTTCGACAACACGCGCGCGATGCTCGACATCACGACCGTGTTCCCGAAAGAACGCGTCTTCACGAACCCGATGGAGCCGGCCCGGATCAACGCGGTCATGCTCCTGAAACGGAATTTCGACGAGGATCTCGTGATCGAACGCCTCTCGCTCGCGAAGTTCATGGCCCGGCTCATGATCGGGAAGACCCCGCTGGGCACGAAGGAGATCGTCTACAACTCGTACCGCGCGGTCGACGACAAGAGCGAGCGCGCGTGGCTCGACACGATCGAGGCGAAGGGCGTCGACCGGATGTGGGACGCGTACCTCACGGCGAAGGACCGGCCGCAGACCCTGGATGAGGAGATCGAGATGTTCCGGATGCTGTTCAAGTCGGCGAAGGCGTACGACGTGAACACGACGCTGCAGAAGGATCCGAAGATCACCTCGCGGATGGAGGCCGTCAACAAGACGATGCGGATCCTCGTGCGCGCGCTCGAGAACGACCGCGACGACTTCCATTACACGATCGACGACTACGGGAAACTCCTCGCATGAGCGTGCTCCCGGAGAACGAACGCGAGCAGGCGCTGGCCGACTTCCAAGCCGCGCGCGACGAGTTCCTGGACGCGTTCGCGGACGTGCCGGACGCGTCGCTGGCCTACCAGCGCGCGAGCCAGGAGTACCCGCTCTCCGGCATCGTCGTCCACCTCACCGCGAGCCTCTACCACTACCGCCGCGTCCTCACCGGCATGCTCGACGCCGGCGGGAAGCCGTATGCGCTGCCACCGCAGGACCCCGACGTGCACGCCGCGCACGCGGAGCGGTGTCGGACCGGGTTCACCGAGGAGGATCGGGACGAGGCCGTCGCGCTGCTCGAGTCGGCCCACGAAGAGCTGAGCGAGGCGATCCGGCGGCTCGACCCCTCGGACTGGGCCCGGCCGGTCGCGGTCACGTACACCCCCGGCGCGACGCCGCAGGACACGAGCGCGGCGGACATCGTCCGCTGGGAGACCGACCACTTCCACGAGCACACGCCCGAGCTCCGCCAGGCCGCGCCCGCCGAATAGCGCGGCGCGGACCGTCGCGCGCAACGGGTCAGCGGGTGAGCGCCTCGAGCGCGTACGCGACGGCGGCTTCCGTGCTCAGCCCCAGGCCGCGCGCGAGGGCCGCGTGCAGCTCGGCCGGGATGTCCTTCTCGGTCGCGCGGTTGTCGACCGTGCCGAGGGTCGTCGCGACGCCGACACCGGTGCGGCCCGCGAGCGCCGACCACGCGCCGACGAGCGTGGCGTGGCGCTCCAGGTCGCCGCGCGCCTTCGCGAGCTCCGCGAAGTTGCTCAGCGCCAACACGATCCCGCTCGAGTCGGCGGCCTCGACGAACATCCCGAGCGCCTCGTCGAACCGAGCAGCGGCCTCGTCCAGCTCACCGAGCTTCAGCGCGGTGAGACCCAGCAGGTGCAGGTCATACGCGATGTCGAAGCGGTTGCCGAGGGCGGCGTGCCGATCGAGGGCCTCGCGCGCGTACGCCCTGGCTTGCTCGACCTGCTCGCGCGGTGGCCGGCCCATCTGGAGGAGCGTCGCGAGGGCCCAGGCCGCGCGGCCGATGTCGCCGGGGTCGCCGACCTCGCGATAGCCGGCGACGCTCTCCTCGAGGAGGGACCGCGCGCGGGGGAAGTCCTGGGCGATCGCGCCGATGAAGTAGACGAAGGCGAGATCGTACGCGGCCTTGGCTCGCTCCCGCCGATCGCCGCTCGCCGTCGCGACCTCGTAGGCGCCGGTGTAGTACGTCAGCATCCGCGGGTCGCCGGCCCAGTACGCGAGCCCGCCGGCCGCCTCGAGCGCCCGCAGCCGGTCGGCCGGGGTCGCGCCCGGCAGCACGAGCACGCGCTCCGCCCAGGCCTGGCCTTCGCGGAGATGCCCGCGGGATTGCCAGAAGCGCCAGAGCGCGAAGAGGAGCCGCGACGCGTCCCCGACGCGCCCGTTCCCGATCGCGCATTCCAGCGCGGCGCGCATGTTGTCGTGCTCGAGCTCGACGCGATCGAGCCAGCGCTTCTGGTCGGGGCCCTGGAAATGGAGCGCGGCGGCCTCTGCGAGCGCGATGTACGCGTCGGCGTGGCGCAGACGGATCTGTCCGGCCTCGGCGGTCGCCTCGAGACGCTCCATGGCGAAGTCGCGGATGGTGACGAGCATCCGGAAGCGTGGCTCGCCGTCGACCTCGCTCTGGCGCATGAGGCTCTGGTCGACGAGCTCGGCGAGGCCGTCCAGGATGTCGCGGCCGATCTCGCCGGCCGGCCCGCAGACGGGCTCGAGCTCGTCGAGCATCGCGCCGCCGACGAACACGCCGCAGCGGGCGAAGAGGCGGCGCAGGCCATGGTCGAGCAGGTCGTAGCTCCAGGCGATCGCTCCGCGCAGCGTGCGCTGCCGATCGGTGCGATCGCGCGCCCCGCCGGCGAGGAGGTCGAGGCCCTGCTTCAGGCGCGGCAGCATCGCCTGCGGGGTGAGGAGCTTGACCCGCGCGGCCGCGAGCTCGATCGCGAGCGGCAGCCCGTCGAGGCGATAGCAGATCTCCGCCACCGCCGCCGCGTTCTCGGCGGTGACGGCGAAGTCGGGACGCACGGCCGTCGCGCGCTCGACGAAGAGACGCACCGCGTCCGACTGGGCGAGCACCTCGAGCGACGGAAGACGCGCCGGATCGGGAAGGTCGAGCGGCGGGACGGGGAGCTCCTGCTCTCCCGAGATGCGCAGCGGCGCGCGGCTCGATGCGAGGACCTTGAGGTGCTGACCGGACTCGAGCAGCGCGGACACGGCCGCGGCGGCCGGGAGGATCTGCTCGAAATTGTCGAGCACGAGCAGCAGTCGGCGGTCGCGGACGTATTCGGTGAGGCGATCGAGCGGCGCTTCACCGCCGCTCACCTGCACGCCGATCGAGTGCGCGATGGTGGACGGTACGAGGTCGGGATCGGAGATCGGGGCGAGCGGGACCCAGAACGCGCCGTCCGGGTAGCCGTCGGACGCCTCGGCCGCGAGCTGCAGCGAGAGGCGGGTCTTGCCGGTGCCTCCCGGCCCGGTGAGGGTCAAGAGGCGGGTCTTGCCGAGGAGGCGCAGGCCGTCCGCGATCTCCTTTTCGCGGCCGACGAATGACGTGCTCTGGATCGGGAGGTTGTTCGGCGTCCGCTCGAGGGTCCGCACCGGCGGAAAGTCGTTCGGCAGCCCGTCGATGACGAGCTGATGGATCCGCTCCGGTTGGGCCAGGTCCTTGAGCCGGTGCGCGCCGAGATCGCGGAGCCCGACGCCGGCGCCGAGATCCTGCGCGACGAGGGTCGCGGTGCTCGCCGAGAGCAGCACCTGGCCGCCGTACCCGACCGCGGCGATGCGGGCCGCGCGGTGCACGTCGATGCCGATGTAGTCGGGGCCGGCGTCGGGGCTCGCGAGCCTGCCCTCGCCGGTGTGCATGCCCATCCGCACGCGGACCACCGCGTCGTGCGGGAACGTCGCGCCCGCGATCGCGCGCTGCGCGGCGACGGCTCCGGCGACCGCTTTCGGCGCGCTCGCGAAGACCATGAAGAGCGAGTCGCCCTCGACCCGCACCTCGACGCCGTCGGCGAAGGCGTCGCGGAGCAGCGTCGTGTGCACGGCGAGCACGTCGCCGAACCGATCGGTGCCCAGCATGTTCAAGAGCTTGGTCGAGCCCTCGATGTCGGTGAACAGGAACGTGACGGTCCCTACGGGGAGCCGGGCCAGCTGGTCCATCGGTAGATTGTCGCGCCTCGGCGTGGCGGTGCCGCTCACGCGCGCGATGGCACCTCCGTCGCCAGCGCGAGCGCGATCGCGGCGTCCATATCGAGCGCCTCACCCGCCGCCAGACCCGCGGCCACGTCCGGACCGGTGAGATCGATCGGGGCGATGCCGCGTTGCTTGGCCTCGATCGCCACGCTCGGAAGGCCGACGCCGGCCGTGGTCGCGAGCTTCATCGCCGCGCCGTGCAGCCGCAGCGCGCGCTGACGGTCGCCCGCGGTGAACGCGGTCAACGCGATCGCGTCGAGGAGCAGCGGCACACCGCTCGCGTCCCGATGCTCCGCGAACCGCTCGAGCGCCTCGCGCTGGACGGCGAGCGCGCCGGCGAGGTCGCGCTTGACGATGAGCCCCAGGCTCTTGCCGTACAGCGCCCACGCCCGGCCGAACCAGTCGCCGAGCTCCTCGAACAGCCCGATGCACTCCTCGAGGAGGGCCAGCGCCTCATCGGTGCGATCCCGCTGATTCAGATTGTCGGATAGGGCCCAGAGGGTGTTCGCCACCCCTCGCCGATCGCCGACCTCGCGGAAGAGCGCGAGCGCCTCGGTGAGATGCTCGGCGCTCCGGTCCAGCAGCGAGCGCTCCTGCCCCTCGAATGAGTCGGGGAACGAGAGGTTGTACGCGGCGTTCGCGAGCTCGTGCTTGTCGCCGAGCTCCTTCCACGTGTCGTAGGCGGCCCGGTAAAAGCGCTTCGTCGCCTCGACATCGCCCTGCCAGTACGCGATGCCGCCGGCCGCTTCCAGGGCCTTCGCATGCTCGCCCGCATGCGACGCCGCGTCCGGCAGCGCGAGGACCCGGTCGGCCTGGGCGCGGCCCTCGCGCAGGTGACCGCGCATCTGCCAGAACCGCCAGAGCGCGTAGAGGTAGCGAAGGGCGAGGCTCGTTTCAGCCTGCTCGACGCACCAGCCGAGGGCCGCTCGGAAGTTGTCCTGCTCCCGCTCGAGCGCGTCGAGCTGGGACACGTCCTGCGCGCCCGACATCTTCGGGCCGGTCCGGTCGGCGAAGGCGAGGTACGCCTCCGCGTGCCGTCGCTCGACCTCGCGGCGATCGGGCCGCTCGGCGAGACGGTCCGCGGCGTACTCGCGGATCGTCTGGAGCATCAGGAAGCGCGGCACTCCCGCGACGTCACGTTGCCGGAGGAGGCTCTGGTCGACGAGCGTCGCGAGGCCGTCGATCAGCTCGACCCCGAGGTCGCCGCACGCGACCACCGGCTCGATCTCGGGGAGCTCCCCGCCGCCGGCGAAGACCGAGAGCCGCTCGAACACGCGGCGCAACCCCTCGTCGAGGAGGTCGTAGCTCCAGCCGATCGCGCCGCGGAGCGTCTGCTGGCGCGCGGGCAGGTCGCGCGCGCCGCCGGCGAGCATGCCGAGACCCTGCTCGAGCCGCTCGAGCATCGCGGCGGGCGTGAGGATCTTGATGCGCGCGGCGGCGAGCTCGATCGCGAGCGGCAGCCCGTCGAGCATGGTGCAGATCTGCGCGACCGCGGGCGCGTTCTCGTTCGTCACCTGGAAGTCCGGCTTCACGTTCGCCGCACGCTCGATGAACAGCCGCACCGCCTCGAACTGCGAGAGCGAGGCGATCGGGGGGAGATGCGCGAGGTCCGGGAGGCCGAGCGGCGGGACGGGGAGCTCCTGCTCGCCGTACACCCGAAGGGCGGTGCGGCTGGAGACGATGATCTTGAGCAGCGGGCATTCGCGCAGCAGGTCCGCCACGAACGGGCCGGCCGCGATGACCTGCTCGAAGTTGTCGAGCACGAGCAGCGCCTTGCGATCCCGCACACGCTCGACGAGCCGATCGCGCATCGGTCGGTCGCCGTTGTCGGGGAGCCCGAGCGTGGTCGCGATCTCCGCACCGACCAGATCAGGATCGCGGATGGTGGCGAGCGGCACCCAATAGGCGCCGCCGGGGAACTCGCCCGCCGCCTCGGCACCGACCTGGAGCGCGAGGCGGGTCTTGCCGGTCCCGCCCGGGCCGGTGAGCGTGAGCAGCCGGGTCGCCGCGAGCAGCCGCAGACCCTCGTCGATCTCGTGCCGCCGGCCGATGAAGCTCGTGAGTTGGGTCGGGAAGTTGTTCGGGATCGCGTCGAGCGTCCGAAGCGGCGGGAACCGGTCGGCCAGGCCGGGTGCGACCACTTGATGGATCCGCTCCGGTCGCGCGAGGTCCTTGAGGTGGTGCTCGCCGAGATCGCGGAGCGTGACGTCCGCCGGGAGCGAACGGTCGATCAGGCCGCGCGTCGCTTCCGAGACCAGGATCTGCCCACCATGGCCGGACGCGGCGATCCGCGCGGCGCGATGGACGTCGAAGCCGACGTAGTCGGTGCCCGATTCCCCCGGTGCGACGGTCGCCGCGCCGGTGTGCATCCCCATCCTGACGCGGACCGTCGCGCCGTGCGGAAAGGTGTGGGTGCCGATCCGGCGCTGGGCCTCGACCGCCGCCTCGACCGCCGCGGGGGCGAGCGGGAACACGTAGAAGAACGAGTCGCCCTCGGTCCGGACCTCGACGCCGCCGTTGGCCCCGGCCGCCGCGCGGATGATCCGGGCGTGGTCCGTCAGCACGTCCTGCCAGCGCTCCGTTCCGAGGGCCTGCACCGATCGCGTCGAATTCTCGATGTCGGTGAACAGGAACGTGGCGGTGCCCGTCGGCAATTGGCGGTCGACGGCCATCGCAGGCATTCTATGGTCGTGATCGACTCCAGAAGCGACCGCGGACAGATGATCGAGCTGCTGAGCCGGCTCGCGCTGTTCGCCGATCTCTCGGCGCCCGAGCTCGAAGCCATCGCGCACATCCTCGAGGACCGCCGCTTCGCCGACGGCGAGCGCGTCCTGCGTCAGGGGCTGAGCGGCTCCGGCTTCTACATCATCCTCGACGGCGAAGCCGAGATCCGGGTCGCCGCGAAGGGCTACGGGATCCTGGGACGAGGCGAGTTCTTCGGCGAGGTCTCGTCGCTGCTCGGCGTCGCTCCGATCGCCGACATCGTCGCGGTGCGGTCGCTGCGCTGCGCGGTGATCCCCGGTCCAGCGCTCGAGACCTTCATGGTCGGTCATCCGCGGGTCCTCTTCCGGATGCTGCAGGCGGAGGCGCGCAAGCTGCAGCAGGCGACCAGCTGGCGGAGCTAGGCGACCGGCCGTTCCCGGCTGGCGAGTACCCGGTCGTCGTCGTCGGCAGCGGCCCCGGTGGCCTGCAGCTCTCGTACTCGCTCCGCAGCTACGGCGTGAAGCACGCGGTCATCTCCGCGGACCCATCGCCGGGCGGAATGTTCCGGCGCTGGCCGTTCTTCCAGCGACTCCTCTCGTGGACGAAGCCCTTCGCACCGGTCGACCGCGGCACGCGCTACTACGAACGCTACGACTGGAACAGCCTCATCCCCGACGAGGACGAGAATCGCGCGATCCAGCCGCGGCTCATGGATGGGACGTCGTACTTCCCGGCCCGCTCCGAGATGGAGGCGAACCTCGCGACGTTCGCGCGCGACACCGGCCTCGCGGTGCGCTACGGCTGCCGCTGGGAATCGACCCGCCGCGAGGGCGACGGCTTCGTGCTCGGGACGACCGACGGGGAATACCGCTGCCGGGTCGCCGTCTTCGCGGTCGGCATGGCCCAGCCCTGGCGGCCGTCGATCCCGGGACTCGTCGACGTCCCGCACTACGCCGACACGCGCTCGGCCGAGACGTACGCCGGCCGGCGGGTCTTCATCATCGGCAAGGAGGTCTCGGCGTTCGAGCTCGCGAACGGGTTCCTGCCGTGGGCCCGCCAGATCATCCTCGGCTCGCCACGGCCGGCGCAGCTCTCGGTGGTCACGAACTCACTGGTCGGGGTGCGCGCCCGGTACGTCCAGCCCTACGAGGACCACGTCCTCGGCGGCGGGGTCGTCCTGGTGAACGCGACGATCGAGGAGGTGGCCCGCACGCCGGCCGGCTTCCGCGTCCGGACCAACCGGAGCGACGGCGCCGGTCCGCTCGTGTTCGACGTCGACGACGTCATCGCCGCGACGGGCTTCAGCGCGCCGCTGCTGGACCTTCCGAAGCTCGGGGCGAGCACGTCCGGGCGCAACGCGATCCCGGCGATGACGCCGTCGTTCGAGAGCATCGGGGTCCCCGGCTTGTACTACGCCGGCACCGTCACGCAGGGGGCGCCGGGCCTGAAGAAGCACGGCATCCCGAGCAACTCGGGAGCGGTCCAGGGCCACCGATACAACGCGCGCGTCCTCGCGCGGCACATCGCACAGAAGTACTTCGGGATCGACCCGCCCCGACCGGTGCTGAAACGCGAGGACGTGCTCCCCTACCTCCTCGCGGAGGTCTCGCACGCGCCGGAGCTCTGGAACCAGAAGTCGTATCTCGCGCGCATCGTGCTCGTCGACGCCACGCGCGGGATCATCGACGACGGGATCCTGCCGCTCCAGCAGTTCGTCGACAGCGAGGGCGTCGACGGCGTCGCGATCGCCGTCGAGGCGAACCCGGCCGGCGAGATCTACCCCGCGGTCTACGTGCGCAGAGCGAACCAGCTGACCGAGCAGCTCCTCCCGTCGAACCCGCTGCTCGACTTCGAGGCCGCCGAGCACCGCGCCGCGCTCACCATGGTCCTCGCGCCCTTGTTCCAGTAGCAGCGGAAGTCAGCGGTTGGGCATCGGTGGACCGGGCACTTTACCTGCGTGAGTCGCGCAGGTAATATGCACGGATGTTAGGTCCGACATCCGACGGTTTCGAGGCGCCGCTTGCGGCGCTTGGGGAACTGTTGGCAGCGCGAGGGCACCACTACGAGTTTCTGGCGATCGGGGGCGGGGCGCTGCAGCTCCGTGGCTTGATCGAGCGGCCCACGCGCGACATCGACGTCCTCGCGCGGGTAGAAGGGTCCCACCGGTTTCCGCGACGAGCCGCTGCGCGCCTTACGTGACCTCGGGGTCGCTGATGGCGACGTATAGCGAGCTGCGCGAGCACGTCCTCGACCTCCTCTGGAGCCAATGGCACGAGCTCGGTGTCGCCGCCACCGTCCCTCGACGCCATTCGGATGACTTCATCGATCTGGAGCCGCTCATCGTGTTCACCGCAGTCCACGGCGACATGGATGCGCGACTGCGTGATGAGTCGATCGACTGGGTCCTCCAGTACGGGTCGTACGTATCCAAGGCTCGTCTGAAGAACGTCTTGGGCGACTGGGACCTGCGGGACGATGCTCAATTCCAAGATTACGCGGCGACGGTCAACGCCCATGGCGGAAAGGGCTGGCCCGCAGGGAACGGCAAGTCGTTCGCGTTCCGCTCGCGGGCGCGCTCGCTTCTCGCGGATCTCCAGCGCCCGGCCCTGCTCGCTTTGCGTATCCGCGCCATCTTCGGCGTCGGAGCGCGCGCCGAGCTGATCCGGGTCTTTCTGTCCCATCCGGAGCTCGCGATGACCGCCGCAGACCTGTCGGCCGAGACGAACTACGGAAAACGGAACGTGCTGAACGAACTGGAGCCACTCCGCTTCGTAGGTCTCATCCGGAGCTTCCGCGCAGTGAATGCGGACCGCTTTTCTCTCGCTGCAAAGGATCGGATCGAGACGCTCGTCGGTCCAATACCGCAACGCTTCACGAAATGGCCGCACACCTTCGCCGTACTACATCTCGTCCTCGGACTGGCTCGGCGTGGTGCGAAGCGGCACGATCTCGAGAACGCCGTCGAGGCAGTGCGCCTCCTGGAAGCCCACAAGCAGCACTTCGCGTCCGCGGAGATATACGCACCACAACTGCCTGCGGGCGTTTCCGCCTGGCCCGAGTTTCTCGAGTGGGCCACGCATCTCACGCGGTCGATCGCGCGGCCCGGCCCCGACTGATCGGGTTAGGCAGCGAGCGGCGCGCGAGCCTCCTCGGCCGGCGCGCGCGGATTGCGGATGCCAAGGGCGTTCACGAGCGCGCCCGCGCCGAGCATCGCCGAGGCGACGATCATCGCCAGATGGAACGCCTCGGTCGACGCGTCGCGCTGCGCGGCGAGGCGCTCGACGACGGCCTGCGGGCAGGGCGTGTTCTCGCCACACGAGCGCGGCACGTTGAGCGGCGCGATCGTGCGACGCGTGTCCTCACTGTCGACGTCGAGGCTCGGAATGCGCGCGTGCAGCCCGCTGTAGAAGCTCGCGGTGATCGCGAGGAAGATCAACGCGCCCGCGAGCTGCGGCCCGACCCGCGAGATCGCGTTGTTGATCGCTGACGCGACGCCCGAGTTCTGCACCGGCACGCTCGTCATGAGCGCGGTGGTCAGCGGCGCAACGAGCAGGAGCAGGCCGATCCCGTAGACGAAGCTGGCCGCGAACACGTCCCGGACGTAGTCGGTCGGCGGCAGGTACGTCGATGGGTCCCCGGGGGCGAGCAGCCACGGCCGGCTGGTCGGCGGGATCCGCGCGTACCAGAGCTGGCCGAGCATCATGACCACGGGGCCGACCGCCATGAAGACCCGCGGCCCGTACCGGCCCGCGATCTTGCCGATGCGCGACGAGAAGAAGACCAGGAGCAACGTGCCCGGTGTCGTCGCGAGGCCTCCGCCCGCCGCGGTATAGCCGAGCGTCCCCTGCAGGAACACCGCGACGTAATAGATCTGGACGTAGAGGGCGCCGTAGATGAGGAACGTCGACACGTTCGTGACCGTGAAGTTGCGCGAGCGGAAGAGCGCCGGCGGGATGAGCGGGTGCGCCCGCCGCGTCATGAGGAACGGCAGCGCGAGCGTCGCGAGCACGCCCGCTCCGAGCAGCACGAACCCGAGTGGATCGCGCCATTCGCGCTGGCTGCCGTAGATCGTGCCGAACGAGAGGCCGCCCACGGCGCCCGCGACGACGAACGCACCAAGCCAGTCGAACTGGCCGCTCGATGACTCATCGCGACTCTCGACGACCCCGGCGAGCGTGGCCCACGCCGCGACGGCGATGAATGGCAGGTTGATCAGGAACGCGGCACGCCACGAGAGGATGTCCACGAGCGCCCCACCGATGAACGGTCCGAGGATCGTCGTGCCGGCCGAGGCCCCGGCCCAGATGCCGAACGCCCGTCCCTGCTGTTCGCCGCTGAACGTCGCGGTGAGCAGCGAGAGCGAGCCCGGGACGAGCACCGCTCCGGCGGCCCCCTGCAGGATCCGCCCGGCGATCAGCAGCTCCATGCTCGGGGCGAGGCCGCAGGCGAGGCTCGTGACGCCGAACCCGCCGAGGCCGACGAGGAACATGCGGCGCCGCCCGTAGTGATCGTTCAGCGCGCCGGCCAGGACGAGCAGGGCCGACAGCGTGAGGAGGTACGCGTTGTAGACGTACGACTGCGCCTCGAGGACCCCGAGCCGCGCGCTCGGCAGCTCCCGGCCGATCTTCGGGAGCGCGACGTTGATGACCGTGGTGTCGAGGAAGACGACGCCGCTGCCCACCACGGTCGCGATGAGCGTCAGCCGGGCGGCGCGGCTCAAGCGCTCAAAGCCCGCACCAGTTGGAAAGGTGCGGGCACTACGGCCCGCACCACGCCTGCGCGTGCGCCGACGCGCCCGGATAGGTCAGCTCGCCCGCGTCGATCGCCGCGCCGACCCGGTTCGCCGGAGGCGCGAGGGGGCAGACCCATTGCGGGTCGTAGTGGCACGAGGGGTGGTAGGCGAAGTTGAAGTCGAGCACGAGCCGCGCGCCGTCCGATCCGAGGTCGGCGCCCTTCGCCGTGTCCAGCAGGTACCGGCCGCCGCCGTACGTCGTCTTGCCCGAGGTGCCGTCGCGGAACGGCAGGAACACGCCGCCGCTGTACGCGTCCAGCCAGAAGACCTCGAGCGACCCGAATGGCAGATCGACCGCGCCGAAGCGGACGAAGGGGATCACGCCGCCGGTGCTGGTGCCCACGTCGTACCGCTCCGGCGGGAGCGCACGGACCGCGGCGGTGAAGGCGAACGCGGGATCGTAGTCGCGATAGGCGAGCCCGGCGAAGCGCTCCCGCTCGCGCGCCGGGAGCGCCGACTGTGGGTGCGTACCGAAGAGCGCATCCCGACCCTCCCGCCACCGCGCGTGCGCCGCGGCGGGATCGCGCTCGCGGAGCGCCCGAACATCGGCGTACAGATCCGCGACGCGGCGCCGGAAGTCGAGGAGCTCGAGATACGCCTCGTCCATCGCGGCTCAGCGCAGCTTGAGCGCGGCCTTCGCGAACAGGCCGCCCATCAGGCGCGCCATCGTCGGGTAGGCATGGATCGTCTCGGCGAGGACGGCGATGGGCGTGCGGAGCTTCAGCGCGAGCACCGCTTCGTGGATCGCCTCGGAGGCGCCGGGGCCGGCGAGGAACGCGCCGGCGAGGACCTTCGCGCCGCGGTCGACGACGATCGTCGCGTGGCCGATGTCCGTCTCGGTCACATAGCCCTTGGAGGAGGTCGCGAAGTCGGCGGTCTCCTCGAACGCGTCGATGCCCTGCTCCGCCGCCTGGTCAGGCCGCAGCCCGACCGATCCGGTGTCCGGATCGATGTACACGCAGCGCGGCACCGCGCGGAAGTCGACGGTGAGCTCGTCGCCGAGGGCGATCTTCACGGCGAGCTCGCCCTCGTAGTGCCCGAGGTGGGTGCTCAGCTCGTGCCCGACCGTGTCGCCGATCACGTACACGCCGTCGGCCACGCGCAGGCGCTCGTCGGGCCGGAGCGTGTCCTCCCCCGCGTACGCCACGCCGAGCCGGTCCAGGCCGAGCGCTTTGAGCGCGGGCGCGGACGTGCGGCCGACGGTGAGCTGGATGACCTCGGCCGCGATGGTCGAGCCGTCGGACAGCTCGACGACGTGCTCGCCGTCCGCCGCCCGTGGTCGCACGCGCATCGCCCGGACGTTCGTGCGGACGTCCACGCCCGAGCGGCGCAGCACCTCGGCGATGAACTCGGACGTCCTGGGGTGATCGGCCGGATTCACCTGGTGCGGCGCGACGATCGCCGTCCGCACGCCGAAGCGGGCGAAGTACTGCGCGAACTCGACCCCGGACGGGCCCGCGCCCAGGATGACGATGCTCCGCGGCAGCTCACGCAGGGAGGTCGCCTCGCGGCTCGTCCAGTACCCGGCCTGCTCGAGCCCCTCGAGGTTCGGGACCTTGCCCTCGGAGCCGACGGCGATGATGACGTCCCGCGCCCCGATCTCGCGAGAGGTCCCGTCGCGCGAGACCTCGAGCCGGCCCGGCCCGGTGAAGCGCGCGCTCCCTCGGATGACGGTCGCGCCCGCGGCCTCGAGATCGCGGACGTGACCGGAGTCGTCGGGATAGTCCCGGTGCTCTCGGCTGATCATGTAATCGCGCCGATCGGACGCGCGGGGCCAGGGGTAGTCGCCGCCGCCGGCGCGCACCTCGGCCGCGTGAAGCAGGGTCTTCGAGGGCATGCACGCCCAGAACGGGCATCCGCCGCCGAAGAGGTCGCGCTCGATGATCGCGACGCTCGCGCCGCGCTCGCGCGCGTAGTGCGCCGCGGCTTCACCGCTCGCCCCGGCGCCGATCACGACGAAGTCGAAGCTATCCATTCCGCTCTTTCGGAGTCGGGAGCGCGCGATGATGCAGTCCCCCGTCGTCGCATCGCACGAAGAGGTCGAGCCGGTCGCCGGACCAGGCGCAGCTCAGCGCGGTCGGTCCGGCCGGCACGCCGGCGATCGTTTCCCACTCGACCCAGCGGCGCCCATCCCACCAGCGGTGACGCACCTCGCCCTCGGGGGTGATGGCGAAGACGTCGATCCGATCGGCGTCGCGAGCCGCCGCGGCGGGCTCACCCGTGAACGGTCCGCCCATTGGCTCCCAGTCGTGCCAGCTCGTGCCGTCCCAGTAGCGGTTCCGGAGCTGACCGTCGTCGTGTACGGCGAAGACCTCGACCTCTCCGTCGCCCCACGACGCGGAGGCGGCGCCCGATGCGAGGACGCCGCCGAGCGAGACCCAGTCCGACCGATCGTCGCGCCCTATTTGATGAGGCCCTGCTTCTTCAGCCAGTCCTTGGCGATGTCCTTCGGGTCCTTCTTGTCGATGTCGGCCTGCTTGTTCAGCGCGGTCAGCTCCGCCGTCGTCAGCTTCGGGGCGATCGAGTTGATGAGCTTCTTGAAGTCGTCGCCGCCCTTCGCGAGGAGATCGTTGCGGACGACGGGCGCGACGTTGTCTGAGAGCTGCAGATGCTTGTCGTCGTCGAGGAGCACGAAGCCCTTGACGGCGATCGTCGAGTCCGAGGTGAACAGGAGCGCGACGTCGATCTGGTTGCCCTCGAGCGCCTTCACCGTGAGCGCGCCACCGGTGTCGAGCGGCTTGAAGTCCTTGAACGTGATGCCGTAGGTGTTCTTCAGGCCGAGCGCGCAGAACGGCCGGTTCGGGCATTCGGGGGGCCCGCCGAGCACGAGGTCCTTCGCGACCGGTGCGAGATCGGAGATCTTCGCCAGCTTGTACTTGTCCGCGGTCGCCTTCGTGACGACGAAGCCGTTCTGGTCGACCGCCGGCGCGTAGTCGAGGACGGTCACGTCCTTCGATCTCAACGCGTCCTGGAGCTTCTTCGACGTCTCCTTCGGATCGGTCGATCCGGTCGCGCTCTTGTCGACGAACGCGAGGAGCGTCGCGAGGTAATCGGCTTCCATGTCGATCTGGCCGCTCGTGAGCGCGGGGAACACGATCTCCCGCTTTCCGAGGTTGAACTTCCGCTCGACCGTGTAGCCGTTCGCCTCGAGGATCTGCGCGTACAGCTCGCCGAGGATGAGCTGCTCGCTGAAGTCGGTCGAACCGATCCTGACGGTCGGTTTCGCCGCCGGTGATGCCGTCCCACCGCTGCCGGTGCCGCCGCAGGCGCTCGCGACGATGCCGGCCACGACGAATGCGATCGCGACGCGGGTCACGCGTCCCATCTGGGAACTCCTTCCAGGCCGCAGCGCTGACTCTCGGCCCTTGTGCGCTCAGTATCCGCCGCCGTGCGACTCGACGCTCCCACGGATGACGCCGATCCCGCGAACGGAAGACCGCGTTCCGCGAGCGCCCAGAAGCCGCTACAACGCCGGACGTTCCGCGCGTATTCCCGGCGAGACGGTCGCGCGCTCGAGCGCGCCGAAGGCGGCTTCGACGGCGATCGCCAAGAGCGCGACCAGCAGCGCCCCCGCCAGCAGGCGGTCGTACTCCTGCAGGCCGAGCCCGTCGACGATGTAGCGGCCGAGGCCGCCGCCGGCGACGAGCGCACCCAGCGTCGCCGTCGCGACGACGTTCACCGCGGCCGTGCGGATCCCGGCCAGCACGAGGGGTAAGGAGAGTGGCAGCTCGATGATCCGGAGGATCGCAAGCTCGCCCAGACCCATGCCGCGGCCGGCCTCGATCACGTCGCGGTCCACGTTCCGCAC
>DASWCU010000002.1:0-3768 GCA_036389935.1 Candidatus Limnocylindria bacterium | reverse complement strand
CCGGCGCTCAAGGCGCTGCTCGACTCGGATCCGTCGCTCGCGGCAACGCGGGCCGCAGGCTCCGTCAGCCCGCTCGAGCTCATCTTCATCGTGCGGCTCGCGGATTACCTCGGCCTGGCGCTGGGCGCCGAGTGGCGCTCGCTCATCGACGCGGCCCGCACGTTCTGCCGTCGCGTCGACGCAGCATGGGCCCTCGAGCAGCTCGATCAGGTCGAGCCTCTCATCCGGAGGTAGGAGGTCGCAGCGACGAACGGCTGCCGGAACTCTGACTTCCCCGAGTTCTTCAACCCGAACTTCTTCAACTATTGGGGAATCGAGCCATGATCGAACTCGAGCTGGGCGGCAGCAGGCGCGCTCGAGTCTGGCTGGGCGGATCTCGGTGCGATGACGTCGCCGTTCGAGTTTCGTCCTCATGGTCGGCACAGCGGCTCGCGGCCCGCCGCTTGTGGACCGTGCCCTTCCCGGCTAAGATATGGATCATGAGCATTCTCCAATTTGAGTCCGTTTCCCCTCCGCTGGATCAGCCCGCGCTCGGCGGTGCGGCGCTGCGCACCCTCGGCCGCGCGGAAGCGATGGGCCTGCTGCACGGAGAGCCGCCGATCCGTCAGCTCGATACCAGAGTGCTCGAACGAGTCCTGCGGCGCGTGATCCGCCGCTCGGGGATCGGCCGCGACGCGGCGATCGAGATCTCGCGTCCGCACCCCTCGGCTGACCAGTTCGAGCGGGTCCTCCGCCGGGTATTCGACGAGCTCGGGCAATCGCCCGTGCCCGCGACGGAGTGGCGCTCGGTCCTTGATCGGCTCAGCCCAGACCTCGTGACGAAGCTCGTCGGTGTGTCCCCGGCGAGCGTGCGCCGGTACGCGGGCGGCGCGCGACCGACACCGGACGCCGTGGCCGAGCGCCTGCACTTTCTCGCGCTCGTGACAGCCGATCTCGCCGGAAGCTACAACGATTTCGGCATCCGGCGGTGGTTCGAGCGGCCGCGGCCGCAGCTCGACATGCGCAGCCCCGCCCAGCTCCTGCGCGGCGAGTGGCACGCTGACAACGAGGGACCCCAGCGGGTGCGTGAGCTCGCACGCGCGTTGACCGGCCCGCTCGGGACATGATCGTCTATCGCCGGTGCGCCGGGGCGTTTCCCTTTCTGTGGGAAACGGCGGACCAGCCCCCGGCGCGCTGGCACGCCGCGGCCGAGGGGCCGGCGCACTATTTCGCAGACACGCCCGACGGCGCCTGGGCGGAGTTCCTGCGGCATGAGCACATCACTGACCCGGAGGACCTCGGGGGCGTGCGCGAGACGGTCTGGGCCATCGAGATCCCGGACGACCTCGCGCTCGCGGCCCCTTCGCTCGACGACGCGACGCTCACGGGCGACGAGCGCACATACCCCGACTGCCAAGAAGAAGGGCGACGGCTGCGCGCGGCTGGCGCCGAGGGACTGCGCACGGTCTCGGCCGCGTTGCGTCCCGCCGGTGCGACGGGTTGGCGTGTCGATGCGGGCCTCCGCGAGGGGACGCCGCGCGACGGCCGGGTGATCGTGCTGTACCGGCGTCGCCCGACGCTCGACGGGTGGCGAGCCTGTGCTGAAGGACGACCCGCAGCCCACCTGCTGAGCAGGGTCCGCTACCTCCGCTAGGAGTGCCTCTCGGCTTCGGCCCGGGGCCGGTCATGTTCGGCCACCAGACTGGCCCGGCGATCGATCACGTCTTGTCACCCATCCCAGTAGATACGCGAGAGGCGCGCGCGGGTCGTACCGGGCGTCGACCCGATGCGTCAGCGCCGATGCGTCGCGACGAGCAGCAATCCGTCGTCGATGGTGACGCTCGCTTCGCGAGCGGTGAGCTCGTTGCTCACGCCCCGGCTCGGGCCGCGCACGAGATCCTGGCCGTCCAACCGGTAGCGCAGCCCCGCGGTCCGTATGCCGCTCGCGCGTTCGCTCAGCGGGACAAGTGTCACCAGGTCGCCGGTCGCACCCTCGAGGACGATCGTCCCGGGCCCGCGCAGCAGGGTCACCGCATCGCGCTCCGTGACGAGCGCGAGACCGAGCGATGCGTACGCCGGATGCGCGAGCAGCATGAGGTTGCCGATCGCGTGGTCGGTCCGCGCGCCGCCGAACGCCCCGGCGACGGTGATCTCGTCGGCCCCACGCGCGATCGCCGCGTCGAGCGCGAGCTCGGCATCGGTCCGGTCCTTCTCCGCGGGATGGGCCTCGATCGCGATCCCCTTTCGCTCGAGATCCGTCCGGTCACGGGGCGCGAGCGAATCGAGATCGCCGACGACGAGGTCGGGCGCTCGCCCAGCCTCGAGCAATCGCGCGGCCGCGCCATCCGCGGCGACGACCAGGTCGTGCTTCTCGGCGAGCGACGCGAGCCACTCCACGGGGCCGCCGGGATCGCCATTCAGCACGACGAGCGCGCGCACCGCGGCAGCGTACGACGCGTGCCGAACGCTGGACCGGATCGGTTCGGTGGGACGCGCTCGAGCCTTTCAGGCCCTCTGGCCGCGCATCACCGGCACCGCCGCGACGACCGCCGCCGCTTGCGTCGCGAGGATGATCGCGATCACGAGTGGGATGGAGCGGTCGTACGCGATCCCGAGCGCCGAGCTTCCCGCGAACCACGCGAGCCCGTAGACCGTGTTGAAGATGCCGTAGGCCGTGCCACGCGATCGCGGTGCCACCATGTGCGCGACGGCCGCGCGGACGGTGGAGCCCTGCGCGCCGAGGACCAATCCCCACAGCACGAGGCCGGCCGCGAGGGTCGCCGGTGTGTCGGAGAAGATGAGGAACGGCGTGAGCGCGGTCACGATCGGCACGGCCAGCACGGAGCGCAGGCCGATCCGATCGAACAGCAAGCCGCCGCCGAGCGCCGCCGCCACGCTCACACCGGTCGCGATCGCGAAGAAGAGGGGCACGACCGGCTCGGACAGCACGTGGCGCACGGTGGCGTGGTACGAGATGAGCGAGAAGTGCGCGAAGCCGGCCACCGTGAGCGCCGCGAAGATCGCGTAGAACGTCAGGGCGCGGCGGTCGGTCACGGCGCTGCTATGTTCTTCGGATCGCTCGGGGTGCGGGTAGCGACGGCGGGCGACCGTGAGCGCGACGAGAGACGCGAGCGCCGGGAAGGCGAGGAGCGCGAACGCACTCCGATAGGTCCCGCCGAGGAACAGGATGAGCGAGACCGCGAGCGGCCCCAGCAAACCGCCGATCTGGTCCATCGCCTCGTGGAGGCCGAACGCCCAACCGGCGCCGAGGCGGCTGCTCGCGGCAGCGAGCATCGCGTCGCGCGGCGGCGTGCGAATGCCCTTGCCGAATCGCTCGGTCACCACGAGCGCCGCCGCGACGGGCCAGCTGCCGGCGAGCGCGAGCGCCGGCACCGAGATGAGGTTGACGGTGTAGCCGGCGAAGGTCACCGGCCAGTAGCCGCGAAGGCGGTCGACCGCATACCCGGACCCGAGCCGAACGACGTAGCCAACGAGCTCGCCCGCGCCGCTCGCGACGCCGACGATGGTCGCGTTCGCGCCGAGCGTGGCGAGGTACGGACCGACGATGCTCCAGCCGCCCTCGTAGGTCATGTCGCCGAGCAGGCTGACGAACCCGAGGAGGATCACGAACGAACGGGCAGCGCTTCGCGCACCGACGTCACCCGCTGCCGCTCGCTCGGTCACGGCTCCAGGTTGCTTCCGGCGATCAGCGTGGCTGCATCAGCCTTCTGCGGCGCGGTCTCGCGCGGCTGACTTGCGAATGAGAACGCGAGCGCGACGAGCCACAGC
>DASWCU010000001.1:0-6260 GCA_036389935.1 Candidatus Limnocylindria bacterium | reverse complement strand
GCTGTAGCCATTTAGCATGATGTCAGATATGGCAGCGAATCTCCGTAGTTCTAAGTATTGCCGCGCCGACTGATGCTAAGTACTTATTCCTAGCATGGGGTGGCAAGACGACCAAGCGAGTGCTCAGGGCGCCACCGGGCTCGTCATCGTCGATGCCCGGGGCGAGCTGTTCGCGAAGGTCCGGCGCATGGACCTCGGCGCGGCGATCTTCCGCACGCTCCGCGTTCCCGCTGCCAACGATTCCCTCCTGCCGACGACGCTGCTGCTCCTGGCCGCATACGACAGTCCGGACTGGTCGGTCGCCTGGGGCGTCGCCCGCCGGTTCCCCACGATCATCGCGGCGCACCCGACCAGCCCCGAAGACGCGCTCCGCTCCCTGCGCGCGGGCGCGTTCGGCTACATCGACAGCGAAATGGAGCCCGTCGCGATGCGCCGCGCGCTCCTTGGCGCGCTCCGCGGCGAGTCGATCTATGGCCGCGAGGTCGTCGGGACATGGCTCCGGGACGGCCAGGGTCCGCTGCGTGGCAACCCCGATAGCGTCGCTCGGCTGACCGCCCGGCAGCGCGAGATCGTCGCGTTGATCGCGCGCGGGGCGACCGACAAAGAGATCGGCGCGGCGCTCGGGATCCGTACCGCCACGGCGCAGAAGCACGTCGCGAACCTCCTCCGCCGGTTGCGGGTCCCGAACCGTGCGGCGGCCGTCGGCCTCCTCTGGAAGGACGAGGACGAGACCGCCTGACCCTCGCGACCGGACATCGCCACCTCGCTGACACAGGCCTCGCCCGTCAGAGCTACGCAGGCATCGGCATTGCCCACGCCTCGCGGCGGCCGCACCTTTGACCACGCGAGATGACGACCGCTGGGGGACGACGAGCGTGACGATCCATCCGAATGACGACGTGCTGGAGGCGCTCGAGCCGAGCGACCTGCTCGCGATCGCGTTGGACGCGGACGGCGGTCTCCGCTACGCGAACCGGCCCCTGCGTGATCTGCTACTCACCGCCCCGCCCCACGCGCTGCTCGAGCACCTGCGCCGCGACCTCGCCATGCTCGGCGCCGGAACACAGGCCACGCGCAGCGAACAGCTGCTCGAACGGCTGGATGGGACGCACGCGACGCTCCGCTGGCACGCGGTCGCCTATCCGCCGCAGAGCGAGGCCGCCGGGCTCCTGGCCATCGGCCAGGACGTGACCGAATCCGTGGTCCGCGAGAGCGAGCTCGCCTCGCTCGCGCTCCACGATCCGCTCACCGGTCTGCCGAACCGGACCCTGCTCGCGGATCGGCTGGCCCAGGCGCTCCGTGCGGCGCAACGGCAGAGCGCGCCGTGCGCGCTCATCACCATCGACCTCGAGGGCGTCAAGCGCGTGAACGACGAGCATGGCCAGGACGCGGGCGATGCGCTGCTGAGAGAGATCGGCCCGCGGGTGAGCGCGCAGCTGCGCGGATCGGACACCGTCGCCCGCCTCGGCGGCGACGCCTTCGCGATCCTCCTGCCGCATCCGGCCGACGCGCTGTCCGCGCTCACGGCGGCGAACAAGGTGAGCGCCGCGCTCGCCGAGCCGTTCACGGTGAACGGCACTTCGGTCGCCCTACGCGCGCGCCTGGGCATCGCGCTCTACCCGGATCATGCGCTCGACCCCGCCGGGCTCAGCCAGGCCGCCGAGGTCGCGATGGAGGGAGCCAAGCGCGCCAAGCGTGCCGTCGCCGTGTACGACACCGAGCTGGACCTGCGAAGCCGCACGGTCGTCGAGCGCGTCGACAGCCTCCGGCGCGCGATCTCGTCCGGCGGGTTGCTCCTCGAGTTTCAGCCCTCGCTCGATCTCCGCCGCGGGACGGTCGACCGGGCGGAGGCGCTCCTGCGCTGGCGGCATCCGGCGCTCGGCCTGCTGCGGCCCCCGTCGTTCCTGCCGCTCGCGGAGCGGAGCGGGCTCACGCGACCACTCCTCGACTGGGTGCTCGGCCACGCGCTGGCGGGCTGCGTCGAGTGGCGGGCCCTTGGCATCGAGGCCGGTGTCTCGGTGAATCTGTCGCTGCGCGAGCTCATCGATCCCGAGCTCTCCGCGCTCGTCCGGGACGAGCTGCGCTCGTTCCAGCTCCCGCCGGCCGCCCTCACATTGGAGTTCAGCGAGCGGAGCTTCGGTCGCGAACCGCGGCGGATCGAGCACGCCCTGAGCGAGCTCGCCGGCACCGGGGTGCGCATCGCGCTCGACGACTTCGGGAGCGGCGACGTGTCGCTGCGCGGCCTGCGCGCGCTACCGATCGACGAGATGAAGTTGGACGGCCGGCTCGTCTCGACGCTTTGCACGGATCACGACAGCTGGGCGCTCGTTCGGGGCGGCATCGACCTCGGTCACGACCTCGGGATCGAGGTGGTCGCGAAGGGGGTCGAGGACGCCGTGACGAAGGACCTGCTGGCGCGATTGGGCTGCGACGTCGGTCAGGGCCATTTCTTCGCGCGCCCCGTCGGCTCCCGGGATCTCCCTGCCACGTTCACGGCCCTCGCCGGCCGGAGCTGAGCGACCGCGACCTCGGCCTGCGGACGTTTCTGCTACGGGTTCATGCGCGCGGAGACGGCAGCGACGGCAGCCGCGCGATTGGGCACGCGCAGCCGCTCCAGGATGTTCGTCACGTGCTTCTGGGCGGTCGCGGTCGCGATCCCGAGCGCGCCGCCGATCTCTTTGTCTGATGCGCCCTGCGCGATCAGCGCGACGATCTGCTGCTGGCGCGGAGTGAGCGCGGCGGCTGCCCGCGAGCGGCCCCCCTCGCGCATCTCACGCAGCCATGACCCGATGATGTCGCGACCATAGGCGAGCTCGCCGTTCAGCACGCCAGTGAGCGCGCGGCGGAGCACATCTGTCGCCAACGATGCATCGAGGTAACCGGCGAGGCCGTGCGCGAAACCATCGCGCGCGTCCGACCGGCTCGGCTGGCTCGCGAGCACGACCGTCGTGCAGCGCGCGGCGAGCGCATCCGCCACCGGCCACTCGACCTGCCCGTATGCGGCGTAGACGCCGAGGTCCATCCCGCCGAGGCCGGCCAGTCGGCGAACGTCGGTGACGCGCCACAGCGACCCGCGCAAGCCGAGCTCGCGCAGCCGGGCGAATACGGACCCTTCGGCGTCGAGCACCAGGATCGCGGAAGATCGTGTTGGTTCGGGCACCCAGGCTCCCCCTCAACGCGACGCTCACACTGCCGTCCACCAACGACCGTGCTAGGAACGCACACAAGCGTACGTTCAACGTCCGCTCTTACCCAAGTACCTAGAACTACGTAGCCGAGTACCTAGTGCCTTCCGGGTGCCCTGCCATGGGACCGCGTGGCGGACTCGCTCCGCGCTAGTGGATCGGTCCGCCGCCCGCGCCGCCAGCGGGCTCCGCGGCGGCATCGGTGCTCGCCGACGCCGACAAGCGGTCAAGCAGGCGGACGCGAAGGGCCGCGCGCCGATCGGCCGCCAGACCGGCGACCCGAAAGTGCGCGATCACGGTCGCCAGGAACGCGCCGAGGTCGCGTTCCATCGCCGGACGGCCTGCGACGACGTCGTCGATCGCGCGATCGAGCGAGACCGGCGTCAGCGGTGAGCTCACTGGGCCCGCTCCTGCGGCTGGACCTCGCTCGGCCGATCGATCCGGGCGATACGGGCCGCGTAGTCGTCGCGCTTGCGTTTGCGGTGGTCCGGCTCGGTGACCGCCATGAGCGCAAGGTCGTACGCCGACCGGGCACGGAATTCATTGCCTCGATCACGCCACAGATCCCCAAGGTCCTCGAGCACTTCCACCGTGGAGGGATGATCGTGCCCGAGCGTTTCGCTGCGGATCTCGAGCGCCCGGTTGTACAGGGTCTCGGCCTCGTCGTAGCGGCGCACCAGGTGGTAACGCGCGGCGAGGATGTGCAGCGCGCTTGCGACGTCAGGGTGATCGGGACCGAATGCCTCTTCGCGCAGCGCGATGATCTGCCGGTCTCGGCGCTCGCCGTCGTCGATGAGCGACGCGAGCGCGACCGTCGGGTCTGGCCCGCGGGATGGCCGCTGCGCGTCGGGCGCGGGCTGGCCGAGCAGCCAGCGTTTCACTTGCCTCAGCCGGCCGCTGAGCGATCCTGCGTTCTGTCGGGGGGCCTTGCGGTGTCCCGTTCTTGTCACGACTGCGGACATCAGTCCTCCCTCGCCCGGCACCAGGCCGCAGCGTACTTCCGGCAGCCGGCCGGCCCGATGGCGAAATGTACGTACCTCGTTCGGCGGAACACCCGGCTAGCCGAGCCTCCCGCCAGCGGCGCCGACCGTCGCGCCGGAACCTAAACCGGATAACGCGCCACCCGCCCGGCTGATGCGTCGGACGGGCCCGTAACAGGCGCGAATACCGATGAATGCGTACAAGCGAGCCCCGCCCTACCCGATACGAGTGACCGCCTCACGGACGGGTCAGACACCCTCGGGCGTAAGACGGACGCTTTGGGCCATGAGGATCCCGCCCACCATCACGATGCCGCCTGCCACCTGCGGCGCCTGCAGCGCTTCGCCGATGAGCAGCCACGCGGCGAGGGCCCCGATGAGCGGCTCGCTCGTGGCGGTCAGCCCGACCCTGGTCGCCGGGATCGATCGCAGCGCGGCAACGGTGAAGAGATACGGGATGACCGTGGCGACGATGACGACTCCGGCGATGAGCACCGCGACCTCGAGCGTGACCAGCTCCCACGGCAGCGTCCAGAGCGGGCGGATGACCGACCATGCGAGCGCCGCGGTCCCGAAGCCCCACGTCAAGAGCGTCGCGCTCGCGTACCGCGACGTCAGGCGCTCGGCGAGGAGGAGGTACACGGCGAACACGATGGCGTCGAGGATCGCAATGAGCGCACCGACCGCGTTCAGCTCGCGCAGGGAGGCGTCATATGCGCCGACGACGAAGTAACAGCCGCCGATCGTGAGCACCGCCGCGAGCCACAGCCGCCCGCCGATGCGGCGCCCACGGACCGCCCAGTAACCGAGCACGATCAACGGAGCGGTGTACTGGAGGACGAGCGCGACGCCCAGCGGTAACCGCTGGATCGCCTCGTAGTAAAAGACCTGCACGCCGAGGATCCCGAACAGGCCGAATACCGCGATGACCGGGAGATCCGCGCGCCGGATCGCGAGCGTGTCGCGCCGCAAAGCGAGCACGAAGACGAGGAAGACGGCGAAGGCGAACAGTGCCCGCCACTCGGCGAGCGTGGACGCTGGGATCCCGAGCGCGAACGCGCGCTTCGCGATCACGCCACCCACCGCATAGAACGCCGCGCCTGCGACGGCGAAAAGGTAGCCGACGAGGGGGCGCCTCAGTCCGCTTCCCAGTCCCGCGGGTACAGGAAGTCGTGTCCGACCGTCCGAAGGCTGACCTTCGCGATGAGCGGCATGACCCGTTTGAAGTGGGTCAAACGGACGCGCTCGCGGATGCCGTTCACGAGCGTCGCATCGAATCCGGCGGCGACGAGCTCCGCCGGGCGGACCCGCCGGTCGATCATGTGATAGAGGACGACGTCGGCCTCGGCGTACGTGAAGCCGAGCTCCTCCTCGTCGGTCTGGCCGACCCACAGGTCCGCGCTCGGCGCCTTCTCGATGATCTCGCGTGGCACCGCCAGGTGCGCGGCGAGCTCGCGCAGCTGGGACTTGTAGAGATCGCCGACCGGATTCAGTGCACAGGCGAGGTCGCCGAACTGCGTCCCGTACCCGAGCAGAAGCTCCGTCTTGTTGGACGTCCCGAGCACCAACCCGTCGGGCCACGACCGATCGTACTCGATCGCCTTCCGCTCGCGAGCCATCTTGTTGCCCGCGCGGACACGGTCGACGCCGTCCGAGCCGGAGAAGTAGGCGTCGATCTGCGCGGTGATCGGGATCTCCTCGAACCGGATGCCGGTGCGCTCGGCCACGGCTCGCGCGTCCGCCCGCGACCGGTCGCCCGTTGTCCGGTACGGAGTGAACAGGCCGAGCACGTTCTCGCGGCCGAGCGCCGCGGCGGCGAGTGCCGCAACGACGGCACTGTCGACGCCGCCGGAGACGCCGAGGACGAGGCGGCGGTGCCCCGTCTTCCGGGTCTCGTCCCGAAGGAATGAGATCAGCATCTTCGCGACGAGCGCCTCGTCGATCCGGAGCGGCGTGAGGTCGCCGGGCACGACACCGATCGCGCCACGCTCGGGATCGCTCTGCGCTCCGATCACTTGCTCAATCTCCGGCTCCGCCGGGAGACTCGCCCCGGGCGGGTGGTACTCGCTCCGCCCGGCGGAGCCGGGCCTCGCTC